>JAWLDL010000084.1:0-8028 GCA_041686675.1 Spirochaetia bacterium
CCTCACCCTTGAGCATGTGATATGCGACGTTGGCGGTCACGTAACCGGCGTCCGCGGGTACCCAGAAGTGGATCGACTCGGCGGCTCCGCTCTGGAGGTAGTCACCGGCGACCGACGGGAGGCAGGTACCGAATGCGGCGACCTCGCCGATGCGGCCCTGTTCCTGGATTGCCTGTGCGGCGCCCGGAACGGTGCTCATCGCGCTCCCCATCACGGCTTCGAGCTCGGGATAGGTCTGCAGAAGCTCGAGCGTCTTTTCGTAGGCGACCTGCTGATTCTCCTCTTCCTCGATGCGGCTCGTGGCCTGCTCGATGTCGGGGTAGTTCTCCTCGAGGAACTCGACCTCACCATCGACCCACTCGTTATGCGTGGTGGATGTCAGGTGCCCGACAAAGGGCTGCCATACGCCTTCGCCGCCCATCCAGTCGGCCATGACCTCGGCCATGTGGCGGCCGTATTCGTTGTTGTCGAATGCCTCGATATCGAAGCTGACCTGCTGCTGGTTCGACGCCTCGTGGGTGAAAGTCAGGATGCCTTCCTGATTGGCACGCTGGAAGACGGGTACGAGCGACTCGGGGTCGTTGGGAACGACCAGGATTGCATCCACGCCCTGTGCGATCAGGTCCTCCACCAGTGCGACCTGCGCAGCAGGGTCGGCAGTGTCGGCGCCGATCTGGTAGGCGTTGACGTCGGGGTGCTCCTCATTGAATCGCTCGATTCCGAGGCGCATGTTGTCGAACCATGCAACGCCCTCGAGCTTCACTACCATGACAATCTCGTACTCTGCATCACCCTCTGCGGCTTCCTGCTCTCCCTGTCCGCCGGCGAACGCAAGGCCTACGAGAAACGTGAGAAGTACTGCGGTAATAAGCAACTTTCTCATCTAAAGAACCTCCTTAAGTTTTTTAGTGACTGTTTATGGTAACACGGCAAATTTGCCTTGTAAAGAGAAAACTCCGGGGGATGTCGCCGCCGCCCGGCCCCGCCGGCTAAACATCTTGAGTACCGGTATGGGAAACAACAGTGATATCTGACGCCGGCCACCGGTATCTCTTGACATCCACGTGCGTGTCGGACGACTTTCTGAGGGTTATGAAGCGTCTGAATGCAGTCAGAAATCTGATCCTGTTTACGATACTGGGTGCCGCGGTGCTTGCACCGGCGGCAGCTGATCAGCAATCGTTTTTCGAGACGGTTCGCTTACGAAATCATCGCGTCGTGCGCCGGGCAGTCCGCCGCGGAGAGCCGGTAACCGCAATCGACAGCGCCGGGCGCACCGCACTCATGGCCGCGGCTGAACACAACGAAAACGAGCGTGTAATAGAGGTGCTCGTCGATGCTGGTGTTGAGGTCGGCGCCTCCGATCGCGACGGGGAAACCGCCCTCATGAAGGCCGCCGCTGACAACCCCAACCCGCAGGTGGTCTCGGCCCTCATCGACGCCGGTGCCGATGTGAACGCTCGTGCGCCCCGCCTCGGGCGCACACCCCTTATGTACGCCGCGGGCCTCAACGACAATCCTGAGGTTGCGGCCGCGCTTCTGGAGGCCGGCGCCAGTCTCGATGCGGAGGACTCGACGCTCCTGCACTGGACGCCGATTTTCTACGCCGCAGGCTGGGCCAGCGATCCGGAGATGGTGAGGGTACTCGTGGAGGCCGGCGCTGATGTGAACCGCGTGAGCAGCCGCGTGCACCGCACACCACTTATGGCCGCGGCGGCGAAGAACGGCAACGTGGATGTGGCCGAGGCCCTCATCGAGGCGGGCGCGGAGGTCCGGGGCCGGACCATGACGGGGACGACCGCGCTCATCGAAGCCGCGGCGAACAACAAGAACCCGGAGATGTGCCGCCTGCTCGTGGAGGCGGGGGCGCGCATCGACCTTGCCGACGAGATGGAGCGCATGACCCCGCTTATGTTCGCAGCCTCCCGCAACGCGAACCCCGAGGTTCTGCACACCCTCCTCGACCTCGGCGCCGATACCGATCCGGTGGACCGCCGCGGCCTGAGGGCCATCGACCATGCCGAGGAAAACGGGAATCTCAACGATACCGACGTGATGCCCAGGCTCGAGTCAGCAGACGAGAGCGTCACGAGCCGGTAGGAAGCTGCGGGTCCGGCGTCTCAGAGGCGTCAGGCCGCAGGCGCCGGCGCGCGGGGCCGGCGCCGTGCAGTGTCAGCCTTCCCACTCGGTGCCGCGGAGGTCCTGCCAGGGACCGCCGTCGGCATAGCGCTCGGGATAGAGCACCTTGGGACGGGGATCTTCTGCCACGTCGAGCTGCAGTACCATCCACTTGGGATAGGGATATCCCGGATTCGATACCTCATCGAGCTCCTTCATGTCCTGCTCGGTCAGCTCGAGATCCGAGGCCGCAATGTTGTCCTCGAGGTGCTCGGTCTTTCGCCCGGCTATGATGACACTCGACACCGCCGGCTTCGCGAGCACCCAGGCAAGCGCCGTGCGGGCGGGGCTGCAATCGTGGCGCTTCGCGACTTTCCGGAGGACTTCTACGATGTCGTAGCCGCGCTCCTTGTCGAAGGGCACGAACTGACCGGCCTCGGCAAATCGGGTGCCCTCGGGGGCCGGTGCGTTCCGCGAGTACTTACCCGAGAGGAAACCGCCGGCGAGCGGGCTCCACACCAGAATCCCTACGTTGTAGTACTCGGCAAAGGACTGGAACTCGTGCTCGAGGCCGCGGTTTACGAGGCTGTAGTGCATCTGCGCGGTGGCGAACTTCTCGAGGTTCATTCGCTCCTGCAACTGCACCGCCGTCGCGGCCTGCCAGGAGAGGTAGTTACTGAGGCCCACGTAGCGAACTTTTCCCTGTCGGACGAGGTCGTCGAGGGCGCGGATCGTTTCCTCGAGGGGCGTGTTGCTGTCCCATCCGTGTACCTGGTAGAGATCGATGTGGTCGGTCTGCAGTCGCTTGAGGCTGCTCTCGACGCCGCGCATGATATTCACGCGCGTTGCCCCGCTTCTGTTGAAATTGTCGCTCATGGGCAGGCGGAACTTCGTGGCGAGGACGAGCTCCTCTCGCAGCCCCTTGAGGGCGTTGCCGAGGAGGGTTTCACTTTCGCCGCCGCTGTAGACGTCCGCGGTGTCGACGAAGTTGATGCCGCGGTCAACCGCGAACTTCACCATGTCGGTGGTTGCCTGCTGGTCGAGGCCGCCCATGTTCATGCCCTGCCCGAACTGCATGCTGCCGAGGGCGAGCTCGCTGACGATCAGGCCGGTGTTTCCGAGTCTTCTGTACTTCATGGGCTTGCTCCTTAAAGAATCGCAGATTCTGTCTTTAGTTCAGTCTTCAGTATAGAGGCAGACTCCGGAAGGACACAAGCCGCGCGACGGAGCGGCAGGAGAAAGGGGAAGAGAGGAAGGGGAGTCACCGCGGGGCCGCGCAGGGGCGGCCCCTTCGGTAACGGAAGGAAGCGGCGTCAGATTTGCTGCACGTCGAGGCTGTCCACCTGGTAGACACGAAGCTCGGGGCGCGCGGAGAGGTACTGATCGAGCTCGGCGAGGAAGTGCTGGGTGTGATTCTCTGCGAGGTGAGAGTCCAGACCGGCCTGGTCTGTGTATTCCTCGATCAGGATGCAGGTATTCTCGTCCTCGATTTCCCATCCGGGAAGGTAGAGATTCACGCCGGTCTCTTTGCGGGTTGCTTCCACGGCCGACATCAGTGCCTTCTGAAAGGCGGACTTCTGGCCGGGCTTGATCGGAAACGTAACGATTTGAAGAACCATAACTAAACCTCCTGATCCAGAGTAACACGGCTTGGGGGACATGTGGCTACAAAAACGGGCGGAACGAATCTTGCCGATCCCGGGGACCCGTGCAACAATAGGTGCCAACAAAATCCTGCTAAGGAGTCCCGATCTGATTCGCACCGAAGCCGCCCTCTTTCGGATGACCTGGGTGATATTGCTGGCAATCATCGCGATGGGCTTCCTGGTACAGGGGCCGGTCCCGACTGCCGTGGGGCTGTGGGAGCTCCAACTCCATCCGGCACGGCTCATCAATGACTTCACCGCCATCGCGGGGACCGGAGCGACGATGGTGAACGCCGCACTTGTCGCGGCGATCGGCCTGAGTCTGCTGAGGGTAAACGGCATCCGTATATCCGGCCCGGCGATAGCGGCAGTGTTTACGATGCTCGGGTTCGGCCTTTTCGGGAAGACTCCGCTCAACGTACTACCCATCATCCTCGGGGTGTTCGTGTCGGCGCGGATCGCGGGAAAGAAGTTCGACCAGTATATCCTCATCGCGCTCTTCGGAACGGCGCTCGCGCCGGTCGTCTCCACCATCGCAGTGGAGCTCGCGGGGGCGAGCGCGTACACATGGCCGGCGGCGGTCGCCGCCGGGATCGCCCTCGGTATCCTGCTTCCGCCGGCGGCCATGGTGATGCTGCGCTTGCATCAGGGTTACAACCTCTACAACATCGGGCTTACCAGCGGGTTTCTCGCGCTGTTTGCCTCCTCGGTCCTGCTGGCCGGTGGTGCGACCCTCGACGCCACCCTGATCTGGAACGACCGGCCGGATATGGTGCTACGTCTGTTCGTCCCCGTGATCTCCGGCGTTCTCGTCGTGGCCGGGCTCATCGACGGTCCGCGAACGGCGGTCCGTGACCTGCGGCGGATCCTGAAGCTCTCCGGTCGGCTCCCGTCGGACTTCATGGATCTCGTCTCGCACCACGGCTCGCTTCTCAACATGGGGCTTCTCGGTTTTGCCGCCTGGGCATACGTTCTTGCGGTGGGAGCCCCGCTCAACGGCCCCGTGCTCGGAGGTATTTTCACCGTGATCGGATTCGGCGCCTTCGGAAAGCACCTTCGAAACTGTCTGCCGGTGGTGCTCGGCGTGCTGGCCGCCACCCTGGTGTTTCGCGTCGATCCGACCTCGCCCGGGGCGATTCTGGCGCTGCTCTTCGGCACGACGCTTGCCCCGATCGCGGGTGAATTCGGCATGAAACTCGGCTTCGTGGCAGGCGTCCTGCATTTCACAATCGTAATGAGATCCGGCGCGTGGCATGCCGGTTTGGCTTTGTATAACAACGGGTTTGCCGGTGGTCTGACGGCCACCCTCCTCGCCGCGGTGACGGAGTGGTACCATCAGAGCGACCGCCGCAGCTCGACAAAGGAACAGGAATGAAGCAGCGAAACGAGTTATTGCTTCACCTCATCGGTGAAGTCGGCCATTTCATATTGGACTCCGATCCCGGTCGGATGGTCATCAATCTCCATCTCGAGGACAGCGGGTTCCATCTGACCGTGCTCGACGACGTCGAGCGCGACGAGAAAGAAATCGAGGCGATCAACGAGGCGATACACGCCAAGCAGCGCCCCGAGCTCGCCGGTTACTACGGCTCCATGGCGGGCGTGGATCTTCTCGGAAGTGCGCGCCTCGAAATCGTCGGCTGGCAGATAAAGAACGGCATGGTGAAGCGGCGCGAAGGCGGAACCCAGATCGATCTCTGGCTCGGCGGCGACAAATTCGACCCGGCGAAGTTCAACATGCCGGGCGACGGCTGCTGATCCGTTCCCCGCATCGCAGCTGACGCGATCCCGCGGAGTACACCATGTTTGCCCTCGCCGTAGATATCCTCTCGCCGCTCGTGCTTCTTATTGTCGGCGGCTTCTTCATGGCGTCCTTTCTGCCGTTGTCGGAAGACACCCTCGTGCGGGTGGTCTCCGACTTCTTCATGCCGCTTCTCATCTTTCACGCCCTCTATCTCTCCACCGTCGAGGCCGACGCGATCCTCTCGCTCGGCGCCTCGGTGGTCATCGTTCTCGTCCTGCTTCTCGGCCTCTCCTCGTTCTACGCGCGGGTGAGCGGCGTGGACCGTCGCGGTTTTTCATTGCCGGTGCTCTTCATGAACTCCGGGTTCCTCGGCATCCCGCTCATGCAGCTCTGGGGAGGCGACTCGGCGATGAGCCTCATCATCATCTATGACCAGGTGAGCACCATCTTTCTTTTCACCCTCGGAATCTTCATGGCCGCAGGAGGCCTCTCGGGCCGCAGCCTCCGCGGTGTCGCGACCTCGCCCATGCTGTGGGCTCTCATCGCCGGCTTTCTCTTCCGCTTCCTCGGCGTGCCGCTCCCCGGGCCGCTCGTCGACTCTCTCGGTTTCGCGGGCGGGGCGGCCCCGCCGGTTGCGGCCTTCGCCCTCGGCGCCTCGCTTGCCCATCAGCGGGTGCGGATCGATGTTCACATTCTCGTCGCCGTCCTCACGCGCTTCTTCGCCGGCTTTGCGGCCGCCCTCGTCGCGGTATGGGTCCTCGGCCTCGAGGGCGAGACCCGGACCGTGGTCATCGTCGCCTCTTCCCTCCCGGCCGCGGTAATGTCCTACGTCCTGCCGGTACGCTTCGGCACCGATGCCTCTCACGCCCGCACGGTGGTCGTGCTTTCCACCTTCCTGGGGTTTCTCTGGATTCCGGCGGTGTTCTATCTGGCGGAGATGGTGCGGTTGTAGTGTCGAGGCGTTGCACCCCGCCGCCGCGCCCCGTATGCTGTAGCCTATGGGCCGCGCCGTGTTCTTCTCATTTTTTGCTCTCGTCCTCCTCTGTACCCTCGCCGGGCCGGCGTTGAGGCCCGCCTTTGGGCAGGATGCGAGCGCCCTTGGTGACGACGAGCGCGCCGCAATCGACACCTACATGGCCGAGATGCTCGACACGCACCGGATCCCCGGAATCGCGCTCGCGGTCGTGCGTGATGGCGCTGTTGCGTACACGGCGGCCTACGGCACGAGCGGCCGCACCGCCGAAGACGGAAGCGCCCGCGCGATGCTGCCCGACACACCGGTGCGCATCGGATCGGCAACGGCCTCATTCACCGCGCTCGCCGTTTTTCAGCTTGCCGAGCAGGGCGACATTGATCTCGACGCGCCGGTCTCGGACTACCTCCCGGCATTCGCGATGCTCGATGAGCAGACGGAGCAGCCGGTCACGGTTCGCCACCTTCTCAGTCACACGAGTGGCATACCGCCGGCGGCGGCTCTCTGGGCGGAAGACGGTCGGGCGGAGGACGACGCCGGGGACAGCGGAGCGGCAGAGGACGGCGCGGGCGAGAGTGGTGCCGCCGCAGCGGCCGCCGACTCACCGGTGCGCCGGCGCGCCGACGCCATTGCGGCCGCGGTCGCGCGCCGGGGGACGGAGGCACAGCCCGGCGCCGGGTTCGCTTACGCCGATGCGAATCTCATCGTCGCAGGCGCCGTGCTCGAGGCCACCGTCGGCCGCCCGTACGCAGACTACCTGCAGCAGGAACTTCTCGGACCTCTCGGCCTCGACGGGTGTTTCCTGCCGTCTCCGGACGACCGTGCGGCCCGGGGCCACGCGCGGGGCCTCTTCGACATCACCGTGCCGATGGATGCCGAGGTGGCGGCGGGCGAGGAGCCGGCTGTGGGCCTTGCCTGCAGCGCCGCTGCGGGCGGTCGCTACATGGCGGCGCTTCTCGCCGCCGCGTCCGCCGCCGCCGGTGACGCCGGCCCCCCGGCCGCCCCTCTGTCTTCGCAGATGATCGCCGAGCTGTGGCGGCCGCAAGTAGAGGCTCACGGTCCCGGCGTCCCTGACGGCGCCTCCTACGCACACGGATGGCTCGTCGAAGGGCGCGGCGCCTCGCAGAGGGTCTGGCACGCCGGAACGATCGCGACCTCGCAGAGTGCCCATCACCTGTATCCGGGGGAGGCGAGTGGGGTGTTCGTGGGAATGAACGTGAACGGACTGATGCTCTATGACCTCACCAATGTGATTGCCCGGGGCGTCCACGACATTCTACAGGGCGAGGACCCCCCGGCCTTCGCACCATTGGAGACGGCGCGCAGCACCAGGGTGATCGTAACGGTGGTCTCTTCGCTGAGCCTGCTGTGGCTGCTGTTCTCCATCAATGCCTTCAAGCTCCGCAAGCGGCGCGGCGCTCTGCCGGTGAAGGGCAAGCGCGAAATGAAGCGCGGCGTTGCGTTCCCGCTGCTCGTGGACGGCGCGATCCTCATCTTCTTTCTCGTGGCCGTGCCGGCGGGATTCAACGCCCGCTTCACCGACCTGT
>JAWLDL010000085.1:0-8026 GCA_041686675.1 Spirochaetia bacterium
CGCGCCTTGCGGTCACCTACGAATACCCCGACACCGTCATCCGGGCCGGCGAGGTGGAGGTGCTCTCCAATATTCGCGTTGCGCAGGACACATCGGTTCGAAGCGGCGGGTTCACTACGCCGTCGGAGGTCGCGGACGGGACCGGAAGCTTCCTCACCCGCACCGAGCTCGGCGGTGACCTCCTCTATACGCGCCTGGAGACCGACGTACAGGTGGCGGTGCAGGACGAGCGGACATCACTTGCCGGCGGGCACAGCCTGCGGGTTCCGGCGGCCGACGCCCCGGTGGTCTTCACCGAATCCTACCGCCGGAACTACAACGCACCGTTCACCTCGCTTTACCGCTCGAACGGGCTGCTTCTCTCTCTGCCGCTCGAAACGCGTATCCGTCTCGATACCGAGGCAACGCTTCGCGAGGAGAACCTCGATCAGAGCTGGGACCTCTCGGCTGGGATGGACCCGGCGCAGTATCTGAGCCTCGACCTTGCCGCGGGCCTCGGACACAGCGCGGGTGGGTACACCACCACGGATGCGAGCTACCCCGAGTCGTGGATCCTCGGCTACACGCTCGTCGCGCCCTACAGCACCGGCGATACGCCGGCACGGCGGGGGAGCGCGTCGCTCTCGGCAGAACGAGAGCCTACCCCGGTCGGTTTCGACTTCGCGGGCGACGCGTCCTACGAAAACCGCTCGAGCACGGAAAACGAGCAGACAAACGACGCAACGCTCTCGGCCGGTGTCCCGCTCGCCTTCAACCGCGACTCCCCCCGCAGCTGGACGCTCACGCCGAGCTACGAGCGAAGCTTCGCCCGCACCCTGAGCGCGCCAGCGGCGGCGTTCTACGAGGATGACCTGGCCCTCTACGGCGACGCATTTGCCGGACAGCAATACCTCGTCACCTCCGTCCCCGTCGCAGAGCTCTTTCAGTCCGCCGAGCATATCGGATTCGCGGGGCGGAGCGCGGGCGAGCCATTCACCCGCTACACCCCGCGCGGGGCGCTTTCCCTCGAGCGGGGCTTCGGCTCCCGGCTCCGGGACCTGGTGCTGCCCTCGGCGGCCGACCTTGCCGTGGAGCGCAGCTTCACGAGGGAGGAGGAGGCTGTCACCGAGTTGCAGCGCTACACCGCGAGCTACACCGCAACTGCGGTGAACCTCTTCGGGCGCGTGGGCGCCTATCCGACCTTCGAGGTCTACCGCACCGACGAGTTCTCCAACTCGCTCTCGGCCACGATCGACCGGCGCTTCCCCGCCGAGGAGACCGCTGTCACCGGCGAGTTCTCATCACTCGTTGCTCTCTTCGGGGAGCAGGACAACGAGTTCCGCCTCTCCAATACGGCATCGGGGACGGTCGAGGAGGACCGACGCAGTCTCTCGGTGGAGAGCGAGGCGCGCTACATCTGGCAGCGGCCCGCCGAGCGAGTGTTCGGACTCGAGCGGCTCGTCGAGGACCGACCGCCCTACTTCGCGCACACCGAGCAGGCGAGCTTTCTCTACGATGAGCCGGGCGGAGAGGATGAGGAGCGGACCTACAGCGTCACCCTCGGCCACGAAACCCGGCTGGTCTTTCCCGAGCACGGGTTCATCAGGCTCTATGCCGATCTCGGGTTCGGGTTGCAACCGGCGGTGATAGAAGGCGAGGAGGTGAACGTTGCGCTCCTCGGGGTGCAGGGCGGCATCGAGGGAAGGATCGAGTTCTGAGCGGACCGCGGGCCTCAGCCCCAGAGGCTCTGCGGATACTCCCCGGCCTCGACCATTCGCCGTATTTCCGCCTCGACCATGGGCTTGTCCTCGCGGTAGGTCATACCGAACCAGGTGCCGGCATCCGGAAGCACTCGCACGCGTGCCCGCCCCGTTCGGATGAGGTTGTTCTGCACGGTGGGAAGATAGAACTCCGACTTCGGATTCCCGCCCTCTTCCGCGAGGAAGGCCCTGAACTCCTCCTCGAAGTGGCCGAATACCACCGGCGTGAAGCCGAAGATGTTCATCGAGACGACATCACCTGCGTCGAGCTCGAGGTCGGTTCCGTCAGGCAGGTGGCTGACAATTCGCCCGTCGGCGGTGCGCTCGATCTCCTTGTGCTCCTCGATGTGGGAGAGCATGCCGTCGTCATCCACGCGGCACAGGGCCCGGGACACCGTGCCGTGCTCGCTCAGCGTCCGGTCAACCCGATAGCCGACCATGCAGTAGCGCGCCTCGGCGGGCTCCACACCGGAAAGAAAAGTGGCCACGGACTCGAATGATGCACGACCGTAGAAATCGTCGGCATTTATTGCGACGAACGGCCCCTCGACGGCCTCACGGGCGGCGCGCACGGCATGGGCAGGGCCCCAGGGCTTGCTGCGGTCCGCGGGAACTTCGAAGCCATCGGGAACATCGGAGAGCTCCTGGTGGGCGTAGACCACCTCCGCTCGCCCGGCGAGCTTCGGGTCGAAGAAGCCGGCCACCGCGTCGTGGATGTCCGCGCGTACGACGAAACACACCCGGGTGAATCCGGCACGAAGAGCATCGTAGATTGAGTACTCGATCAGGGCCTCACCGGATGGTCCGACCGGGTCGATCTGTTTAATGCCGCCGTAGCGGCTTCCCATCCCCGCGGCAAGGACCACCAGGGTCAGATCACGTGTGCTGTTTGCTTCCATTCCTCCCCCTTCCAATGTGGTGAGCATACCGACGTGAGAAGGCCATCTCAAGGGACGAAAAGGCGGGTGTGTCGCGCAGCTTGCGTTTGGCGCCAATTTGGTGCATCTTTGGGTTTTGGAGTTTCCCGCGATATACTCGGGTGGAGCTCTTTGAGGAGGTTTTGGATGCATCGAGCGCTGCAGATTGCCCTGGGGGTCGTAGTACTGACCGCCGTGGCAGTCGCACCCGTGTGGACGCAGAGCACCGACGAAGAGCCGAACACCGACACAGCCGAAGAATCCCCCTTCGGATTCGGACTGGGGATCGGACTCGGCACGCAGAGCTTCGACGAGGACGGGGAGACCGTGGTGTACCAATCCGCCGCGTTCTACCCGACTTTCAGTTACGGCAAGCTCTCGCTCGGCCTCGACCTGACGTTGAACTACACCTTCACCGGAGGTGACGGAAACGACGTCGACATCCGCGAGGAGGACTGGGTACCGGGCGAAGATACCAACTTCGCCGAGCTTTACCTCGGAAAGATCCGCTTTCTCCAGTGGGCACAGGCGGGCGACCCGCTTTTCGCACGTCTCGGCTCCCTTGATAACACCACCCTCGGGAACGGCTTCATCATGGGAGGCTACCGCAACACAAACTTCCTCCCCGGGCGACGCATCCTCGGCGCCCGACTGAACATCGATGGAGAGCTCTTTGACTTCCCATACGTGGGCTTCGAGTCCATGGCGGCAAACCTCGCCGCATTCGACGTGTACGGCGGGAGATTCTACCTCCGTCCCCTCGCCGGCACGGAGATTCCGGTACTGAGCGGCCTGCAGATAGGCTCCTCTGCAGTCACCGACCTCAACCCCGATTACCATGTCGACAAGCTGGACAACGCCGACCGCACGGGGGCCGCGGCGGTCTACGATGATCCCGACGAGGTGCTCATGTGGGGCGCAGACCTCAGGCTTCCGATTCTCACCGAGCCGCCCTTCACGCTGGCGACCTTCAGCGACTACGTCCGACAGGACGATACCAACGGCGCCATGCTCGGCACCGGTGGTCGGATCGTGCGCGTGATAACCTACGGAGGACAGCTTCGCTACATCGGCGAGAACTTCGTGCCGGTGTACTTCGACTCGGCCTACGACCTGTACAGGCTGGAGAAGTATGCGCTCTACACGACGGACACCACGGTCATCGAGGAACACCTCGGCTGGTTTGCCTCGACGGGGCTCTCCCTGTTCGAGGATCTTTTCGTCTTCAACGTCTCAATGGAGGGTCCGTTCGGAGATGTTGAGAACGCGCGGAACCAGGTGACCGGCCTCGTGCGGCTCGACCGCGGGCTCATTCCCTGGCTCTCGCTCGAGGCCCGCTACCGCAAGGTCGACTTCAATTCCGTCGAGGATCTGGTGGATCCGGAGAACTCCGTCATGAACGCACGGGTCACCTACCACACCGGGCCCGCCGCAATCTCGCTGGTGTATAACCTGCGATACGACCCAAGCATTGATGATTACGTGATCACCTCCGGGCTGCAGAGCGAGATCACGCTGAGATAGGAGGACAGTGCATGCACCTTCGAGCACATATGCTCATCGTCGCCGCGCTCGCGATGCTCATCTCCGTGGCGGGTACCGCCTTCGGACAGACGCGCCCGGCGGCCATTCTCGAATACTTCGACGACGAGCTCGAGCTTCAGGTTCTCGACGCCGACAACTTCGAGTACAACAACATTTTCATGGGCATGGAGCTGCTCCCCGGTGATACCGTGCGCACCTTCAGCTCCACGGTCGAGCTCCGGCTCGAGCCCAACGGCAGCATCATAAAGCTCTCCCCCGACACCGAGTTCACCATCGAGTCCCTCAACGGCAGGGACGACGCGGCGACCAACAGCTTCGCCCTGTCCACGGGTAAGCTGCGTGCGGTCGCCGCACGTGCATCGGGCACCGCCTACCGCTTCCGCACGCCTGCGGCAGTGGGAGGGGTACGCGGTACCGATTTCGGCATCGAGGTGGTGCCCGAAGAGCGGGAGGCACTCTTTGTCCGCGAGGGCAGCGTGGCCTTCGAGCGGACAGCCACCAATCAACAGGTCATGGTCAGAGCAGGTCAGCTCGCCGACGTTTTTGCCGACACCTTCGAGCCGCTGAACGTGGATCCCGAAACCATGGCGGGACTCTTTGAGAACCTCGACTTCGAGGAACTCGACCCCGATCGTGTTCCGCAGGCGCGGTCCGCCGGGAGGGACGAGGCCGATGACGGGCAAGACGAGGACGCCGATGACGACGAAGACGCGGGCGACGGCGCGGACGACGGCGCGGACGGGGCGACCACGGAGACCGACGCCGCCCCGGCGGACGAAGAACCGACTGCGTTCGATCGGACGATGACCCGCCTCGGCGAGGTCATGGGCCTTGAGACCGGCGCGCTCACTCTCGATGGCGAGACCTATGCAAAGATCGTCGTACAGCCCTCGATTTCCGTCGGCAAGCTCAAGGCCGCTCTCTACCTCCCGGCGGTGTATCAGAATAATCTCTTCGATCCGGGCACCTACTACAGACCGAAGGGGAACAACGAGTGGTCCTTCGGCTCCGACCAGGACTGGGAGAACGAGCCCCTTGCGGCCACGGGCGATCTCTTCACCGACCTCGCGCTCAAGCTCCGCTATCTGCAGTACGGCGAGCAGCGCGATCCCCTCTACCTGAAGCTCGGAAACCTCGACAACATGACCCTCGGACACGGCCTGCTCATGCGAGACTACGCAAACGACGTCGACTTTCCCGCGGTGAGGCGGATCGGGCTCAACGGAGGCATCGACACCGGGGGCTTCGGCTTCGAGACGGCGGTCAATGACCTCACTGAGCCTGAGATATTCGGCGGGCGTATCTTCCTCCGCCCGCTTCAGCGCACTGCCGCCCTCGGCTTCAGCGCTGTGGCCGACATCGACCCCGCCGGTGACATCCCGAAGGACGACCCCGAGTACCCTTCGGCCCGGACTGATCCCCGGGAGCTTCGGCGGGTCGACCCCATCGTCACGGCGGTGGGAGCCGACGTCGACGTCTCAATCGTGGAGAATGATCTCCTCTCGGTTGTCGCGTTCACCGACGTCGGCGGCCTCGTGCCCTACCTCCGGGACTCACTCACCGACATTGACGGAAACGAGGTCGATGCGGGGCTGAAAACCGAGGCCTTCGTAGACACCGACGCCGGGCGGCTTCGAAACTTCGGGGCGATGACCGGCGTCCTCGGAGATATTGCGTTCTTCGATTATCGCGCCGACTTCCGCACCTACAACGGGCTCTTTCGTCCATTCTACTTCGACAGCGGCTACGAGCGCCGCCGCGGCCGGGTTGCCGAGGATATCTACCGCTATTTCGTCGACCCGAGTGCGGATGAGTTCAATGAGACGGGCGCCGGCGTATACGGCGAGGCAGGAGTATCCCTCTTCGCCGACAACCTGCACTTCCGCGCGGGATACCTCTGGCCCTGGAAGGTCGACAGCGCCGGCGAGTGGACGCTCTCCGACTACGACTATCTCACCCTCAGAGCGGAGCTACGGGAGGGCCTGCTGCCGCTCGGCATTCATGCTTCAGCCGAGTACGACCGGCGCGGGTTCTTTGCGACGGCGATGAGCAGGGGTGAGTTCTCCGAGGCCACGTTCTTCGACGCGAACTCGGTGCTGCGAAGTGAAGTCGTGTATCCGGTCGCCCCGACGCTTGATCTGGCGCTCATCGTAACCACCACCGTACTCAGAAACGAGGACGGAACCATCCGCTACGACGACGGCGAGCCGGAGGTCGGAAACTCGGTGACCATCGAGACGCGCATCGGGCTGTAATCATGGCACCTCGGGTTCGCGTTCTCTCAGAGCAGGTCTCGCGCAAGATTGCCGCCGGGGAGGTCATAGACCGCCCCTACTCGGTGGTCCGCGAGCTCGTCGACAACGCCATTGACGCCGCCGCTGCAACCGTCGAGGTGCACCTCGAGGAAGGCGGGACGAAGTCGATCCGCGTGGTGGACGACGGGGCCGGAATGGCGAGGGAGGACCTCGAGCTGTGTTTCCTCCCCCACGCAACCTCGAAGATCGAGTCCGAGCATGATCTCGAGGAGGTCTCGAGCCTCGGCTTCCGCGGGGAGGCGCTCTCGAGCATCGCCACCGTCGCCCGACTTCGCATCACCAGTGCGCCCGACGACTCGGGAAGCGGCAACCGCCTCGTGGTCGACGGCGGACGGCTCGTCTCCCTCGGCCATGCACCGGCGAATCAGGGTACGACGGTGGAGGTGGCCGATCTCTTTTACTCCCTTCCCGCCCGAAAACGCTTTCTCAAGCGCGCCTCCGCGGAAACGCGCATGTCACAGACCGTGCTTCTCGAGAAGGCGCTCCCCTTCCCCGATCGGGCGTTTCGCCTGTTCACCGACGCGACGATGAAGCTCTTTCTCCCGGCTGATGATCTCACCGGGCGGGTGGCCGCGGGCTATCCCGACCTCGGGGACCGACGCATGCTCCACCGCATTGAGGGAAGCGGCGAGAGCTTCAGCTTCTCGGTTGTAACGCCGGGCCTCGACATGGTGCGCCGCGACCGAAAGCGCCTGCAGATCTACGTGAACGGCCGCCGGGTGTGGGAGTACGGGCTCGTACAGGCAATCGAGTACGCCTTCTCCGACTACATCCCCGGCGGCCTGATCCCGAGCGCCTTCGTCTTCCTCGAGGTCGACCCCCACGAGGTGGATTTCAACATCCACCCCGCCAAGCGCGAGGTTCGTATTCGAAACCTCCGGGATATCCACGCCAGGCTCACGCGGACGGTGAAGGAATACCTCAAGGCAAGTCTCGGCCGCCGCTCGCGGGAGGGACAGCCCCCGATCTCGGGCCCCGAGCTGTGGACCGCCGCGGAGGCGGCCCGCCCGCCTGTGGGAGACCGCGGACCCGCGGTTCCCGGCGAGGCCCGCATCGGCGCTCTCGGTGGGGCCGGCGCCCCCGGCGAGGCCGGCACCGGCGGCGGCTCCCCGGACAGCCGCCGCCTGCCCGGGGCGCGCCCGCGTGAGGCATTCGATCTCACGCGGCGCTTCCAGGTCCCGGAGGTGGCGCCTTCCTCGGTGCGCTACCTCGGCCAGGCCATGCGGCTCTTTCTCGTCGGCGAGAGCGAGGGCGGGATCTATCTCGTAGACCAGCACGCAGGCCACGAGCGCCTTCTCTACGAGCGCCTCCGCTCGAAGCCGCAGGTGCAGAACCTGCTCGTGCCCATCGAGATGAACGTCTCAGCCGAGGAGGATGAGCTCCTCGCCTCCCGCAGGGAGGAGCTCGCGGCAGCCGGTATTGTCGTGGAGAGAGACGAGAACGAAGGCTGGCGGCTACTCGCGGTGCCGGCTGTGGAGGGAGTCGATGCCGAGGGACTGGCCGAGACCCT
>JAWLDL010000086.1:0-7992 GCA_041686675.1 Spirochaetia bacterium
CGATGATCCCGTCCACGAGCAGGGGGATGTCCTCTTTGTGCTGGCGCAGAGGCGGCAGCACGATGTGGATCACGCGGATGCGGTAGTAGAGGTCATCGCGAAACCGCCCCTGCTTCACGAGAGTCTCGAGCGGTCTGTTCGTGGCTGCAATGACCCGCACCTCCACCGGCACTGGCTTCACCGAGCCGAGCGGCTCCACCTCACCCTCCTGCAGCACCCGCAGAAGCCGGACCTGCATGGCGGGCGAGATGTCGGATATCTCGTCGAGGAAGATCGTGCCGCCGTCGGCGAGCTGAAAGCGCCCCGGCTTGTCCTTTCGGGCATCGGTGAACGCGCCGGCCTTGTGGCCGAATAGCTCGGACTCGAGCAGGCTGTCGGGCAGGGCACCGCAGTTTATGGCGATGAACGGCGCGGCACGGCGTGGGGAGAGGTTGTGAATGGCCCGTGCCACGAGCTCCTTGCCGGTTCCCGTTTCCCCTTCGATCACCGCAGTGCTCGAGCTCTCGGCTATGCGGGGAATGAGGGAGAACAGGCGCTGCATGGGCGCGCTCTTGCCGATGATGTCCTGCAGGGTATACCGACCGTCGAGCTCCCTGCGCAGCCGCTCGATGGCGTCGACATCACGGAAGGTCAGTACCCCACCGACAACCCGACCGTCCTCGTTTCGAAGTGGTGAGGCGGATATCTGAACGGCGTTGCCGCGCTCGGCCGCGGTCGCAATCGTCGTCTGCAGGCCACCGATCGCTTCGCCTGTTTCGATCGTCTGCCGCAGTGGGCACCGCGTGCGGCATGATTCGGCGCGAAGCACATCGCAGCAGTGTTTGCCGATCGCCTCCCAGCGATTCTCCCCCGTTATGACCTCCGCCGCCTTGTTGAAGGAGGTGATGCTCAGGTCGAGGTCGACGGTGAGCACGCCCTCGCTGATGGAGTTGAGGACAGCGTCGGTATGTCTGCACGGCGGATTCTGTTCCATTGTGGATAGTATATGATACCATGCCAGGTGAATGGAAAGAACGGTGTTCGACAAGATCATTGCCGGGGAAACCGATGCGGACATCGTCTTCGAGAACGAGGACGTCGTAGCCTTCCGCGAAATTGCGCCCCAGGCGCCCGTGCACGTGCTCGTCATACCCCGCACACGCATGAAGAACATATCCGAATCGACCGAGCATGATCCGGTTGTGATCGGAAAGCTCATCCAGGGCATTGCCGAGACCGCACGCCTGCTGGGGCTCGAGGAAACCGGCTACCGTGTCGTGTTCAACACCGGCCGTGACGCCCTGCAGACGGTTCCCTACCTCCACGGTCACATTCTGGCCGGCCGCACCCTCGGGTGGCCTCCCGGCTGAATCGAGCGGTCGGTCGGCTCGATAGCGAGAGAAGGTGCCGGGGGAAGGGTTTGACACGGCGGGCGGTCCCACATATCGTTTTCCCATGATCACCACACTGAAAACAGATGCCCGATACGCCCTTCTCATTCCCACGAGCATGGGAGTGCGGATCACGCCGAAAGACCGCCAGCCGGTGCAGACCTCGCGTGACTTCACGATGCAGGTAACGAGCGCCGAGAGTAACGTCGCGAGCGTGTCATCCTTTCTCGGCCTGCCGGTAAAGGTGCTCACCGCACTCGTTTCGGGCAGCCCCATCGCGCGCATGATCGCCGACGATCTCGGCCGCCGTCACATTGATGTGGAGGTAAAGTACGTCGAGCAGGGCGGTCCCTGGGGCTATCGTCACCAGTTCAACATCGCGGACGCGGGGTTCGGCGGGCGCGGACCACGTGTGCACAACGACCGCGCCGGAGAGGTCGGGCGCAGCCTCGCGGCAGGTGATTTCGACCTGGACCGCATCTTCGATGCCGAAGGCGTGCAGGTGGTGCATCTCTCCGGTCTGGTGGCTGCACTCTCGCCGAGCACGGGAGATCTCTGCCTCGAGATCGCCCGCAAGGCGAAGCAGGCGGGTACGGTGGTCAGTTTTGATCTCAACTACCGCGCCTCCTTCTGGAAAGAGGAGCCGGACCGGCTGCGGAAGGTGTTTCACGAAATCGCGACGCTCTCCGACGTGCTCATCGGCAACGAGGAGGACTTTCAGCTGGCCCTCGGTCTCAAAGGGCCCGAGGCGGGCGGAAAAGACCTCGGCGCAAAGATCGACGGGTTCAAGGGCATGATCGAGGAGGCGCGCGGGGCATATCCGGATGCGAAGCTCTTCGGCACGACTCTGCGCGAGGTGGTGAATGCAAATGAGCATATGTGGGGCGCGATCCTGCATGCGGCCGACGGCTGGCATATCATAGAGCCGCGCTCCATACAGGTCCTCGATCGGATCGGCGGCGGTGACGGCTTTGTGGGCGGCCTGCTCTACGGGCTCCTGCGGGGCTGGGACGCCGAGGAGTGCCTGCAGTTCGGCTGGGCGAGCGGCGCGCTTGCGGTCAGCATGGAGACCGACTACGGCCAGCCCGCGGACGAGGATCAGATCCGAAGCATCTGGCTGGGGGACGCCCGGGTGAAGCGGTAAGGCCGGAGGCGGCGCACGTTCGCCGCAGGCCGGACGCGGCGGGGCCGAATGCCGCGGACGCCGCTGCCACGAGCCGCCCTGCCGCTGGGTGCTTGCCTCTGTAAAGACTCATAACATCGATTTTCTCAAAAAACGCTTGCGCAGTGCCCAAAAACCGGCATAAACTCTATTAAGTCTTGAAGGGGGCATAGCATGCGTTGGAAAGACCTGAAACTGAGCGTGAAACTGTCGGTAGGGTTTGGTGTCGTCCTTGTGCTGCTCGCCGGGCTTGCCGTATGGGCGGTGCAGGGCGTGCAGGGCATCGTTCGAAACGCGGAAGAGGTCATCGTCGGCAACGAGCTGCGCGGTGATATCGTTCAGCGGGAGGTCGATCACCTGAACTGGGCGAACGACGTCAACGCCCTTATTACCGATGATTCGGTGCACGAGCTTCACGTGGAAACCGACCCGACGCAGTGTGCCTTCGGGAAGTGGTACTACAGCGATGAGCGCGCGGCGGCGGAGCGACTGGTCCCGGCCCTCGCTCCGCTGCTGGCAGAGATCGAGGAGCCGCATACGCATCTCCACGAATCGGCGATCACTATCGGCGACTCGTACGTGGAGGTTGATACCACTCTGGGATCCTTCCTCAGAGAGAAGCAGACCGACCATCTCGCATGGAAGGGTAATGTTGCCCTTCTACTGCTCGACCCCGGTTACGCCGGTGACGACATCATCATAGACCACACACAGTGCAGCCTGGGAAAATGGCTCTATTCCGACGACGTGGCGTCCCGCCGCGGCGAGGACGGCGAATTCGACGGAGCGATCGGCCCGATCTACGATCCGCATGAGGCGTTGCACCGGACCGCTGCCGACGTGCGGGCGCTCCGCGACAGCGGTGATTTCGAGGCAGCACGCGCCCTGTACAACGAGGAGACCTCCGAATACGCCGAGGTAACGCTCGCGGCCATCGACGGGCTCATCGGGTGGCACGACGGGCAACTCGCGCGACTCGACAGAGCAGAGAGTATCTACGCCCAGGACACCAGGACGTCTCTGGCCGGCGTGCAGTCCCTGCTCGGGGAAATTGTCGAGACCGCCGAGGCCAACATCATGACCGATGAGGTGATGCTTGCTCTTGCCGACCGCACCCGGTTGCTGGTCGTGGTGATCGGCACGATCGCCGTGCTGATCGGTATTGCAATGACGCCGATCATTACCCGCAGTATCGTGAAGCCGATTCGCGGGGTGATGGAAACCGTCCACACTGTTGCCTCGGGAGACCTCTCCGCGCAGATCACCGTCGACCAGAAGGATGAGGTCGGCCAGCTTGCACGGTCCGTCGGCGAAATGCAGGACCGACTCATCGAGATCGTCGGAAGCGTCAAGACGGCGAGCGATAATGTTGCCTCCGGGAGCCAGCAGATGTCCTCGAGCGCACAGGAGATGTCCCAGGGTGCCACCGAGCAGGCTGCAAGCACCGAAGAGGTTTCCTCGTCCATGGAAGAGATGGATTCCAATATCCAGCAGAACGCCGACAACTCGCAGGAGACCGAGAAAATAGCCCTCAAGGCGGCAAATGATGCCGAGCAGGGTGGCGTCGCTGTGAAGCAGACCGTCGAGGCGATGCGAAACATCGCTGAGAAGATCAACATAATCGAGGAGATCGCCCGCAATACCAACCTGCTTGCCCTCAATGCAGCCATCGAGGCGGCTCGGGCAGGTGAGCACGGGAAGGGCTTCGCCGTCGTTGCCTCCGAGGTGCGCAAGCTCGCGGAGCGCAGCCAGAAGGCGGCCGGCGAGATAAGTGAGCTTTCAACGAGCAGCGTCGATGTCGCAGAGGAAGCCGGGAAGCTCCTCGAGGCGCTCGTCCCGGACATCAAGCGGACCTCCGAGCTCGTGCAGGAGATCAGCGCCTCCAGCGCCGAGCAGCGCTCGGGCAGCCAGCAGGTCAACAAGGCGCTCGCCCAACTCGACCAGGTCGTGCAGCAGAACGCATCTCAGGCAGAGGAGATGTCGAGTATGGCCGAGGAGCTCGCGGGCCAGGCGGATCAACTGCAGTCGACGATGTCGTATTTCAAGACAGGGGATGAAACACCCCTGCTCACCGCCAACGGCGGTAACGGCCATACCGGCCGTCCTGCGCTGGGCGCGCCGGCGACCTCGGTGGCGACCCCGGCGGCGACCCCGGCGGCGACGCCGGGGGCTAGCGCAGCGGTATAGGAAAAAGAGGTAACAACATGGGAAATATGCAAGGAAATGACATCATGGATACAGCCGACTCGACACTTCGGGTCGGCGAGTTTCTCGTCAGCATCGGCGCGATGACCGAAGACGATGTCGCGCGTGTGCTCGAGGAGCAGGCGCAGAGGCCCTACAAGCTCTTCGGCCAGATCGCGATCGACCTGGGCCTCATCAGCGACGGTGCCGTGGATCGCTATCTCGAGATGAAGTATCCGGTCGCGAGGAGATGACGCCGGTGTTGAGCCCGATGGCGTGCAGGCCGCCGAAGAAGCGGGCGTGCTCGATCTTCACGCAGCGGTTCATCACCACGTCGAGCCCGGCCCCGACCGCCCGTTCTGCGGCCTCCTGGTGCTCTATGCCGAGCTGCAGCCAGAGGACCTTCGCGCCCACCGCGATAGCCTCTTCGGTGATCGCCGGAACCTCCTCCGGCTTGCGGAAGACGTCGACTATCTCGGGGACCGTACCGGCCTCGGCGAGGGCGGTGAGCGAGGGATAGGAGCGGCGCCCGAGGATCTCCTCGTAGCGCGGGTTTATGGGGATGATGTCGTAGCCTTCGGAGCGCATGTAGATGGCGGCGAAGTGGCTCGGGCGAAACTCGTTTGCGCTGAGGCCCACCATGCCGATTGTGCGGTAGCGCTTCAGGATCTCGAGGCGCTCATAGGCGCTGTCAACTATGCGTGCCATGCGTTCCCCCTCACCGAGCCTCGCCACCGGCCGCCCCGGCAGAGCCGGCCGCCCCGGAAGATCCCGCCGCCTCGAGCGCATGGTCGAGATCCCAGAGCAGATCATCGATGTCCTCGACGCCCACCGAGATCCGGATCATATCCGGCCCGATCCCGGCCGCGATCTGCTCCTCCTCTGAGAGCTGTGCGTGGGTGGTGCTCGCCGGGTGTATTACCAATGACTTCGCATCCCCGACATTGGCGAGATGGCTGAACAGGTGCACGCTCTCGATGAAGCGCCGGCCCGCCTCGAAGCCGCCTTTCACGCCGAAGGTGAAGATGGCCCCCGGCCCTTTCGGGAGGTATTTCCCGGCGAGGCCGTGATACGGATTGTCGGGCAGCCCCGCGTAGCTCACCCAGGCCACTCCGGGGTGAGCGTCGAGGTGCTCGGCGACGCGCTGCGCGTTTGCGACGTGGCGGTCCATGCGCAGCCCGAGTGTTTCGAGCCCCTGCAGAAGCAGAAAGGAGTTGAAGGGGCTTATCGCCGAGCCCATGTCCCGCATGGACTCAACCCGCGCCTTCATGATCCAGGCCCAGTCGCCGAAAGTCTCGTAGAAGCGGATCCCGTGGTAGCCCTTGCTCGGCTCTACCATGCCGGGGAAGTTGCCGTTGTCCCAGGGGAAGGTGCCCCCGTCGACGATGACGCCGCCGATACTCGTCCCGTGGCCGCCGACGAACTTCGTTGCACTCTGCACGACGATGTCGGCGCCCCACTCGATGGGCCGGCAGAGATAGGGGCTCGCGAAGGTGTTGTCGACGACGAGCGGGATGCCGTGCTCGTGGGCGACGGCGGCGACAGCCTTGATGTCGAGCACCTCTCCGGTGGGATTGCCGATGGTCTCTCCGTAGAGCGCCTTCGTGTTCGGGCCGATTGCTTCGCGGAAGTTCTCCGGGTCGGAGCCGTCGACGAAGGTCGTATGAATCCCCATCTTTCTCAGGCTCACGTCGAACTGGGTGTAGGTACCGCCGTAGAGGCTCTTTGCCGCAACGATCTCGTCTCCCTCGCCCATGAGCGTGAAGACCGCGATGAACTGGGCGGCCTGGCCGCTCGAGGTCGCAAGCGCGCCCACTCCTCCCTCGAGAGACGCCATGCGCTCCTCGAAGGCGGCCGTGGTGGGGTTCATGATTCGCGTGTATATGTTTCCGAAGCGCTGGAGGTTGAAGAGGTTCGCGGCGTGCTGGGTGTCGTCGAACACGTAACTGGTGGTCTGATAGATCGGGACCGCGCGAGCACCGGTGGCGGCATCCGGACGCTGGCCCGCATGAAGGGCACGTGTGTTGAAGCCGAACTCTCGATCATTTCCCATAGTTGTCTCCTCCTGCGTCGGCGGATCAGCTCGAGGCCGAGACGCTGCGCAGGACGGCCCAGGAATCCGCCAGCGTGTTCGCAATCTGGAACTGGAGATTGCGCAAGCGTGACAGCGTTTCCTCGTATTGCTGCTGGATGATCTCGACGCCGGCGTCACCTGCACTGCGGATCCGCGCGTCCAGGGCCTTCTCGTAGCGCTCGCGGAGCTCGCCCGCGCGGGCCCACACGCTGTTGTAGCTCTCTCTCAGCGCCGCGATACCCGCGGTCATCTGCTGCAGTCGGGTCGCGACGCGCTCGCGTGCGGCAACCCTGAAGCCTTCGGCAAGCTCTCCCATGAGCTCGGTAACCGGAACGATGGCGTTCACCCGGGCCGCATTGCTCCCGGCGAAGACGAAGCCCTGCTTCATCCGCCCCTTGCGGGCGTTGTTGAGTGCGACCGAGATGCAGTACTTTGCCGCGCCCGCCTTGCAGCTTGCGAGGCACTGCCATGCACAGCGGAACTCCGGGCGATTGCCGGCCTCGGAGGACTCGATGAACTCGTTGCGAATGGCCCTGCCGGGCATGCCCACCGGACTGTCGATGAGCCCGATATCCTCGTCGCTCGCGTCGATGTAGGCCTGCTTGAACGCCTGGTCTGCGTCGCACTCCTCCGTTGCAACAAAGCGGGTGCCCATCTGCACGGCATTTGCGCCGAGCTCGAGGGCCGCCTCGATGTCCGCACCAGTGTAGACACCGCCACCGGCGATCACGGGTATCCTCCGCGAGAACTCCGCCTCGAAGGGCTCGAGCGCTTCCACGATGGCCGGAACTACGGCTTCGAGCTGCACCTCGGGGTCATCGAGCTGGTCTTTGGAGAAGCCGAGATGTCCCCCGGCCAGCGGCCCCTCGAAGACAACACCGTCCGGGACATCGCCGTAGATCTTCTTCCACATCCGGAAGATCATGTCGGTTGCGCGCACCGAACTCACGATGGGGACGGCCTTTACGCCCGCGGTGCGCATCGCCTCTACGGGGAGGCCCTTAATGGGAAGCCCGGCACCCATGAAGATGACGTCGACCTTCTCCTCGATAGCTACCTCGAGGAGCTGGTGGAAGTCGTTGAGGGCGACCATGATGTTGACGCCGATGATGCCGTCAGTCTTCTCCCGGGCGCTGCGGATCTCCCGGCGGAGTGCCCTGAGGTTTGCGGCCCGCCCGTCACTGTAGTAGTCCTTCTCGAGC
>JAWLDL010000087.1:0-7928 GCA_041686675.1 Spirochaetia bacterium
GTCCGGCGACCCGACGTCGACACTGCGGCGTGCCTCCTCGACTGTGGACGCCTGGGTGACCTCCTCGCAGAAGCTTTCCTTCAAAAGGAAGTCCGCAACGCCCTCCCGGAAGATCTTGTGATCGTCAACCAACAGAATCGTCATTGGTCTTTGCCCCTTTTCGAAGTCGCCTGTTCAGTCTGAGTGATACCCCCGTTCCCCCGTCGGCAGGCTCGAACCACCGAATCGTCGCACCGATCAGCTCCGCTCGCTCGATAACACCGCGGCGGCCCAGGCCGGCCTCCGCGCCGTTCAAGCCCTTTCCCCGGTCGGTAATCGTCAACCTGATCGTTTCTCCATCGTCGGCATCCAGGCGGACCCATGCCTCGTCGGTCCCGGCGTGCCGAATGACGTTGACCAAGATCTCCTGGGCAATCCGATAGAGGTGGAGATAGACCTCGTCGTCCCACTCCACCGACAGATCTCCCCGGAGCGAAAGGTTCACACGAAGAGGGTAGCGCTCTTCCAGGGATGCACAGAGGGAGTGGATCATCTCCCCCGGCTTGTCCGCCCAATCCGCCGGGGGGCGCATCCGCTCGCACACGTTACGGATGTCCCGCATCGCTCCTGAGAGAATCTCCCGGAGACGCGCCGTCTGTTCCCCCGCTTCCAGCTGTTCGGCGATCATTCCGGCCAAGGCCAAGGACTGGGCGGTCTCGTCGTGAAGCTCCCGGGCAATCCGGTGCCGCTCCTGTTCCTGAACCGTCAAGGCAAGCCGCTGCGTCCGCCGGGCGTTCTCCTGCTCGGCTGCCAGGGCCCGGAGGCGAGCTCCCTGTTGGCGGTGGACAACCGCGAACCCGACCAGGAGGAGCACCAGGAAGGCGAGAAGGCTTTGGTAGGCGTAGGTGCTCTGGGATTCGAGGTCGCCGACCAGTGACCGGACCTCGGAGAACTGCCGTTCCGTCCGCCGGATCGTCTCGGGCTCCGGGGGCGCCCTGGAAAGCTCCACCAGCCGCTCAAACTCCGCTCCGAGCTCCGGCGAAAAGCGAACCATTCCAAAGACCCGGCTCCCCTCTAAGTGATGCTGGAAATCGAGAGGGTCGTCGTCTCTCCCCTCGTCCGGCCCCCGGAGGGCGCCGATGACCACGGTTTCGAACCAGAGCTGCCGCAATTGATCGAGCTCCACTGCAAGCTCGTCGGTGCCCCGGATACCGCGAAACATCGGCAACGACAGAAGGAGAACGAGAAAGACAATCAGAAAGATCGGAAGCTCCCAACGGAACCCGGAGGCTTTCATTTTGCTATCTGCATCGGCCCCGGGTCCGGCCTGTATCCGGAGGGGCCGGTTCTTGTACCGACTCCCGGGATTTCTTCCCGATCGAATGAGCGCCCACACTCATGGTGTACTCGCCATCCGAAGCTATAATCACCATGAAGATTATTAAAGTGATTAAGTCCAATTAAGTCAAGTTGCCGGGCCGGCGGAGCAGAGACCTCGGATCGCAGCTCCCAGTGCTCGGCAGCCGGACACAACACGGAGGAAAAGAGAATGAGCAAACGACAAGGTGTTTCGGGTATGGTGATCAGCCTGGTGGTTGTCGGGCTGGTGTTGATGACTACAAGTGGGTGCGATAGCGCGGGGGCCGGAGGAGGAGGTGGTGGTGGTGGGTTATCCAGCCCCACGACAAGTGACAACCTTAAAGGCCTCCCGGAACTTGCTGTGGACCTCCCGGCAAGCCTTTCTGGTACAAATGCGCCTTCACCCTCCGTTCAGATAGCGGCCATAGGCGACGTCACGGGAGTCACTGCAGGCGATCTGGAATACGCCCAGGCTTCCGGATGGCAGGTAGTATATGAAGCGACCCGCCCTGATACGGTGACCCGCATATTCCTCGCCGAGCTTCGTGAGTTTGCAGCGGAGCAAGCCCTCAATGTGGACACTGTCTACGAGCTAGGTAGTCGGGACACAAACATCGGGTTGAACGAACTAGGTATCGGCACGATGGACTTTGGTAGGCTCAAAGTACTTGGCACAGCAGACGATATGACTGTCTGGTGGTATGCCAATCCGGTGTCGTTTCTGGAGGTGTACCTCAAGTTACAGGTTTCCCAGGTCGGAGGTTCACCAGTAGTTGAGGGCGTGCGCGTCTACAATTGGTTAGCAGGAGCGGATAGTGCAGGGAGGACCGAAGGAGACCAGGATCTCGCGTACATCTACTACAATCGAGCCGACAACGAAGCGATCATCGCCGTTGAAGAAAACGCCACAAGCGGAAGCCCGGCGCTCAGCATAACCCGCGGATTTCGGAACGGTGACGGCTCAACGACCGTGTTCGTGAAGCGTGGCCCCTATGTCAGCGACACCCTTACCGCGACGGAGGTTACCGTGGGGTGGGGTGATGACAGTGTCGGCGGAGTTGGCGTGATCGACGAAGATGCTGCGGCGGACGAGGAAAAGGTTCTGCGGGAGGTCTACAACGAGATTGGCTCGCTGGTCCTCGACAGTCGCGGATTCGCACAGAGCAATCATGATCACTGGTATCTGGGAACCAGCCTCGCCGAGGAAACCATGTTTGGCGAAACCTATGAAGTTGCAAGGCGCTTTATGCTCCGGGAGCTGCTTCCTCTGAAGTCTGAGTATTCGTCTACGCCCCTGCGGCGCGAAGAAACAGGTCAGTGGTCATACCCGGAGACTGGTGACGCTGAGATAACGGCACCATCCTATGCCTACTTCATCGATGAGAATGACGACGGAGCCCAGGACGCAGGGGACACCGATTTACCGATCGTCGATGGCCCGAACTATAACTTCGATGCCGCACTAGGGCAGGAGACGGCGGTCGCCGTGGCGGAACTAATAACCACCGGGTCGACTCCCGCAGAACTCGACTACTTCACTGGGCCGGACTTCACGAAGATCGACGGGATGCATGCTAAGTTGGATACTCTCTACAGCAACGATATCCCCGGCTTTGGGGTGGACGTACTCGGGTCTGGATACTCGGATATTAGCGGCGAAGCTGCATTTGCTGACCTGACGTCTTGAATCAAGAACTTCAGACCACGGCGCGCCGTTACCCTTAGCCGCGTCGCCTAACAGAAGGCCCACCACCAGGTGGGCCGTTTTCTTCTGGCACCCCGGCTCCCGGGATTCTTTCCCGATCGAATGAGTGCCCACGCCCATTGTGTACTCGCCGAACGAGGTTATAATCACCATGAAGACCATTAAAGTGATTAAGTCTAATTAAGTTAAGTTGCCGGGCCGGCGATGCCGAGACCTCGGCCCCCAGTGGCCCGGCCGCCTGACACAACACGGAGGGAAAGAGAATGAGCAAAGGACACGGTGTTTCGGGTATGGTGGTCAGCCTGGTGGTTGTCGGGCTCGTGTTGATGACTACAAGTGGGTGCGATAGCGCGGGAGCCGGGGGCTCCGGAGGCTCCGGAGGTGTTGGTCCCACCATCGCGGGGTATCCATCTATCCCGGGGTCGGTTCTTGGTGCGACCGGAAGCGGGGACGTTTCCCCCACGAGCGCTCGGGTGCGGATCCTCGCAGAGGCCTACCTCGGCCAGGACGCCCTCTTGGCTGAGTACGGAGATTATTTCATGATGGTTCCCGAGACGGGAATGAACTACAACGAGGCCATGGCGGACGCGTTCCCGACATTCCAGCAGTGGGCGCAAGACTATCGAAACGGCGTCGGAGACTGGCGCTCTGCCGATCCCCCGTACGATGTTGAATTGGACTTCGCCTTCGATCCGCAAACGGGAACATTCCGAGCCACCGAGGACTTTGCCCACTACGAGGCGGTTGTACACGGTGACGCTGGGACGCGTTTCCACTACGAAGTCCGAAAGTACGCTGACTATACCCACGGCTTTATGTATGCCTATTTAACCAGCGGAAATTCGGCGGTGGATACGGTCGATATCGTTTCGACGGATGATTGGACCTTTACGAAGGTCGTGCGGCTCTTCAATATTGATGGCAGCATGGACGAAAGCGGGCAGACCGAAATTAACATCTTCGCCGGCATTAACCGGAATGATGGTAACGAGCGAGTGCTCGGCGTAACCCGCAAGGGGTTTTACGCGGTTGAAGAAGAGGATCCTAACGACGCCGTATACAGTGATACTGATATGATTACCGGCGCCTTTGACGCCGTCCAGCTTGCGATCCGCCCCGATTCGCGACCCTCGAGTCCCGCCCCCGAGCTCTGGCAGACTACATACCCCGATGGCGGGTTCGGCTCCCAAGGGGAGACATTCGACAGCTCCCTGTTCCCTTCTCAGTCTGACGTAGAGAAGCTCTTTGACGTCGGCATCAATCCCGCGGACGTCGGGCAATGGGTGATCAATGAGGACCTGTCGCGCAACTACAACTTTCCCGAATGGGATCCCGCCGATATCAGCTTCGCGGGGCTTACTCCGTAGGTCAAAGCGTTCGCTTTAGACTGTGGTTCGGCCCGCCTGGGCGTGTTCTCCGGCGGGCCGATAGATCAGAACCTCCGTGGTATCCGGATCGAGGTACAGCTCGAAACTACTCTGTCGACCCGCGCAAACGCGCACGTGAGTTCGAGCGGTTACAGCGCCGCCGTGATTTGATCCTTGCCGTGCTCCTTGGAGGCAAGCAGTGCTGCATCTGCGGCGTCGATGGCCGAGACAACAGACGTGCCCGCAGTCGCGTCGATCGAAGCGAGGCCGACGGAGATCGAGACGGGAGCCTGTGAAGGCATGGCCGCCGCGAAGCCACTCCGGACGCGCTCGATCAGCGATCGACCGTCTTCGAGCGTGGTCTCGGGCATGATGACTACGAACTCGTCGCCGCCGACGCGGAAGGTGAGATCGTAGCCTCGGGTGTGGTTGCGAAGGACCTCCGCCGTACGGCACAGCACGTCATCTCCGAAGCCGTGCCCGAACGAGTCATTGCACTGCTTGAAGTTGTCGAGGTCGATGTACGCGACCGTTACCGAGTAGCACTCGCCGACGTGCAGTTTTCGATCCAGGAGCTTGTCGAGCTCGGCCGATCGTTGATTGAGTTCCTTGCGATTGTAGAGTCCGGTCAACTCGTCGGTTACTGTCTCTTCTTCGAGTCGGCGTGTTGCGACCTGGAGTTCTCGTGTTCTATCGCGGACGCGCTCTTCGAGTTCCGCACGGAACTCCCGCTGCACGCGGTTGTACTCCACCTGCAGCCGATGCGTCTTCGTCCCGAGAGCAAACGCCAGAATCAGCACCTGCGGCAGTGCCCCGTAGAGCTGAGCGTGCAGCATGAACCGGGTGACCGGGATGGGAAGCAGGACCCCGATTATCTCCGTTGCAGTTCCTGCGAGATACAGAAGTGATCCCACCAGACAGGCGAGAGCGAGCATATCGCGCTTCACGATGCGCGCTACGAGTACGGCTACGATGAGCGCCATCGCCAGGAGGCTCAGGATGTTGAGGATGTCTGCCGTCAGCGGACCGGAGGCCACCACGCCCGCGATCACGAGAACCGCGAGCCCGGCCTGAGTGGCGCGCATCGCGCGATCGGCCCGAGGCATGGTCCGCCGCGTCTCGATCAGTCTTCGAAAGAACTCGATCCCGAGCGCAGCGGTCAGCCCGCCGAAGACGACGAACCAGAAGAATCCGTGCGGCTGGTGCGGCAGAACGTACTCGGCGAGCAACCGTTCCTGGGCCAACTGGTTCACCGCAAACGCTGTCATGTAGAGCGAGTAGACGAGATATGTCGCGTCGCGGTTCACCAGGAACACGACGGCGTTGTACACGATGAGCGCGAAGAGGAATCCGAACGCCAGGCCGAGGAG
This sequence comes from Spirochaetia bacterium, assembly GCA_041686675.1. GTDB lineage: Bacteria > Spirochaetota > Spirochaetia > DSM-27196 > PWMO01 > JAAAOH01. The sequence goes on from JAWLDL010000087.1 coordinate 5,781, forward strand.
GAGCGTCTGATCGCGGTAGCTGTTCCAGAAGCTGCGCGCCTCTGAGATCTCGAGCTGAATGCTCGACGACTGCAGGTCGGCAACGCGAATGAGGAAAACGCGAGTGTCGCCGCGTGGGATCTCGACGCGAAATGCCGGCTGTCGTGCGCTCTCCGCGCGATCGGCGAATGGTATCTCGTTTCCGGAGGCGGCCACGAAATGCCAGCGGTTTCCATCGCGCTCGAAGAGCTCCATGAGCTCGACGTTCATGGTGTTCGCGACGATCCATTCGGTCATCGCCGTGCGGTTCTCCAGCTCGAGCAGGAGCCAGATCGCGCCGTCACGCGATAGCTGGAACGAATCGCGCTCGAACGGCCGAAACTCGGCGATCCTCTCGGAGGCTTCCTCGGCCGAAAGGTCGCCCTCTTCATCGACGAAGAACCGGGTATCCTCGTTGGGACGCACCAGCCGCGCCGCATCGTCGAGAACCACCGTGCCGGCGTGCACCCCGAGCCCGACCAGGCTGAAGACTGCCGCGCATGTCAGTTTCGCGATGGTTCTTCTTTTCATGGAGGATCCATGTGTAGCACGTTCGGGAAGTCGAAGTAAACGGCGCGGGGGCGACAGTAGGGAGCTTCTCACTGCACAGCAACGCCGGGCGCGTGCACCTTTCGGGCTCCTGTGAGATACTATGCGCGAAACATGCAATCCAGACCGATCGGTTCCGACGCATACCACGGTAGCTCGGCCCCGCCGACAGTCGGCCTCTCGAGGCAGTCTGCGCATGTTGCCGCGCTGCGGGCGGCGGTCGTCCTCGCCGCAACGACCGGGCTCGCCTACGGCCTCGACCGGGTCGGGCTGAGTGAGTCCATCGTCGTCATGGTCTTCGTCCTCGGCGTGCTCGCGGTGACTCTGTTGACCGGGCGAACGCTCGGCATTGTCTCGGCCGTCGTCGGGGTGATGGCCTTCAATTTTCTCTTTACCGCCCCCCGCTTCACCCTCGTTGTCAATGATTCCACCTACCTTATCACCTTCGCCGTCATGCTGATCGTGACGCTTACCACGAGTGCGCTCACGGGACGAATACAACAGCAAGCCGACGCGGTCAGACAACGGGAGCGGCGCACACAGGCACTCTATCAGATGAGCCGCTCTCTGCTTCGCCACACCGGCCGCACCGAGGTGCTACGAAACGCCCTCGAACAACTGAGGCAGGTCCTCTCCGCCGAAGTCTGTTTCTATGTGGCGAACGACACCGTGGAGATGTCCGACCCCATGCTGCCGGAGTCGGCGGGCACCGACGCGCGCGTGTTTGCCGAGCCCGCGCAAATGCGACTGGCCGCCGACGTTGCCGCCGGCCGCGAGCGAGCTCGAACTGCTCTCGATGCGCCGGCAGAGTCCACCCTGCTTCATGTGCCACTCACAGGAAGCGCATCGGTCCACGGCGTGCTCGGTGTACTCCTCCACGGCATGAATCCGGACCATGTAGCCGATCAAGCCGATCTCATCGAGACCTTCGCCGCACAGATTTCGCTGGCACTCGACCGGGAACAGCTTGCAGAAGAGCACGAGCAGGCTCGCCTCGACGCGGAGGGGGAACGGCTGAAAAGCAACCTCTTACGGTCGATTTCTCACGATCTGCGCACCCCGCTTTCCGGAATATCCGGGTCCGCGAGTGCACTCATGGGCACGGCCCACGAGCCCGACGCCGATACCCGTCGAGAGCTGGCACGCAGCATTCATGAAGAGTCGACGTGGCTTTCGCGAGTGGTCGAAAACTTGCTGAACCTCACCCGGCTGGAAGGTCGCATGGTTCAGCCCAGCCGAACACGTGAGGTCGTAGACGACCTCGTCGCTTCGACCGTTGAGCATTGCCGCATGCGCCTCGAGGGACATGCGTTGCGGACGAGTCTACCGGCGGAAGTCGTGACCGCGCCCATGGACGGCAGCCTCATGGAGCAGGTGCTCGTGAACTTGATCGACAACGCCATCAAGCATACGCCTTCGCACACGGAGATCAGGCTGGAGGTAGAACGACAGCAGAACAGTGTGGTATTCGTAGTTTCCGACAACGGTCCGGGCTTCGAGCCTTCGGTGATGTCCCATGTGTTCGACCGGTTCTCCTCCGGACCGGGTGGAACCGACAGCCGCAGAGGCGTCGGACTCGGA
>JAWLDL010000088.1:0-7900 GCA_041686675.1 Spirochaetia bacterium
CCAGCTTCGTCCCGAGGAGAACGAAGGGCGCGAAGGGCAATGAGTACAGCAGGGTCATCCGATTCACACCACCACCGACCGCGTGGGCCGCAATGATGATGCCGGTGACGAGAACATAGAAGAACTGCGCGTTCGCCTTCGCCCGCATGCGGTTCTCATCGGTGGCGTAGAGGTACCCCACGATGATCGGACCGGGCGTCGAGAACGCCCCCGCCACTACGCCTGAGACGGCCGTGAAACCCAGGGCGACGCCACGCCTTCCGAGTACCGCGCGGGCACCCGAGGCTATGACCATGCTGCCGGCGGTAAGCCCGATCACCACGAGGCCGAGCACGGCCAGCACCGCATCCTCGGGCAGGGAGTACAGGGCGACCGCCCCGATCGGAATACAGACAATCGCGACCGCGGCAAGCAGGGTCATCCGGCGGTACTCGACGTGCTCGCGGTGCAGCAGATAGTTATAGGTGATCTGGAACAGCGCGCTTACCGCCGTCATGCCGACAGCCTGTGCCGGCGTAGTGAAGAGAAGCGAGAGCACCGGGACAAGAATCAGCCCGTAGGCAAATCCGGTGAGGCCCTGCACGAAACTCGCCGTCGTATAGAGAGCGGCAAGCAGGGCGATGCTCGCGATGCTCATACCCGCCGACAGTCCTCAGGCACGTCCCGCACTCCCGGTCAGGCGGATGATGGTCCGAATGTCTTCTTTGACCCTGTCCTTGGCGTAGCGGCAGAGGCGCCAGATATGCCCCTTGTGGTCGAACTCGCCGTTGGCGCCGCCTATGAGGTAATCCATGAACCCCACACGCACGGCCGTGCCGAAGTTTATCTTGGCCATTCCGTTTGAGATGCACGCCTTCACGGTCTCCGGCGGGATGCCGGTGGTGCCGTGGAGCACGAGCGGGGTGCCGCCGGACACCTTGTTCACCTCCTGCAGCAGGTCGAGGCGGATATTCGGGGTGCCCTTGTAGAAGCCGTGTGCATTCCCGATTCCCACCGCCAGCATATCAACCGGGGCCTCGTTGAGAAACTGCTCCACGTGGCGCGGATCAACCAGGTTCTCCGCGGCCGACGCAGCACCTGAGCTGGCCCCCGCCGAGCCCCGCGCACCCGAGCCGCCCGAGCCACCGCCGCCCGCCCCCTGATTTCGCTGCAATTCGCCGAGCTCGGCCTCAACGGATACTCCCCGGTTTCGGGCGGCGGAGATCACCCGGCTCGTCGCCCTGATGTTCTCCTCCAGGGGCTTCGTGGAGTAGTCTATCATCACGCTCGTGTAGCCGAGGTCGACCGCTTCCTCCACTGCCTCGATGTTCTGTCCGTGGTCGAGGTGGACGCCCACCGGTATGGAGTATCGTGGCCCCAGGGCGGAGACCAGCGTCGGCAGCCAGCCGAGCCCGTAGTACTCCGTGTTCTTCTCGTACGCCATGAGAATGACGGGCGCACGCTCCTCGTCCGCGGTCTCGAGGACCGCCCGGACGATGTCGTAGTTTCCACCCTGGCAGTTGATCGCGGCGACCGCGTATCCGTCCTGCGCTGCCTCTCTGACTATCTGCCCACCTGGTATCAGCCTCATGTGCCTCTCCTCTGCGCCACGCCGACGGGTGCCCTAGTGGAACTCACGCCCGCCGGTAACGTTGACGGCCTGCCCTGTCATGTAATTTGCATCATCGGAGGCAAGAAACGCGACCACGCCGGCCACGTCTTCGGGCTGCTCGAGTCGTCCGAGTGGAATCTGGTCCTTGCGCGTGGCGAGGATCTCTCCCTCTTTCTTGCCCATGCGCTTGGCAAGCACGCGATCGAGCTCCTCCCACATGGGTGTGTGCACGATTCCCGGGCACACCGCATTTACGGTGATGCCGTGCTGTGCGAGCTCCTGCGCCAGCCCCTGGGTGAATCCCACCACGCCGAATTTCGACGCGGCGTAAATCGTGAAGTTCGGCTTGGCGGTCTTCCCCGATTCGGAAGAGAGGTTGATGATCTTTCCCCCGCCCTGCGTAATCATCTGCACGGCAACGAGCTGAGAACAGCGAAACACCCCCTTGAGGTTTATGTCGAGGGTGCGTTCCCACTCCTCTTCGGTGAACTCGACCACCGGCTTGGCGATGGTAATGCCTGCGTTGTTTACCAGAACGTCGACACGGCCCCACTCCGCGACAACGGCATCCAGCATCGCCCGCACACTTTCGCTTGAGCGCACATCGAGCTCGAGCGCCAGGGCAGTGCCGCCGGATTCGTTGATTTCGCCGGCCGTCGCCTCCGCGGTAGTGCGGTCTATGTCACATATGGCGACCGCTGCACCCTCCTCGGCGAAGCGGCGCGCAATCGCCCTGCCGATGCCCCGCCCGGAGCCGGTGACGATGATACGTTTCTCTGCAAATCTCATAATACCTCCGTTGGTAGTACGCGCCGGCCGGGGCGCCGCGGCCGACGGCCTACCGCCGCGGCTCCCGGCCGCGCGCCTCAGCCCTTCACCGCTCCGAATGTCAGCCCGTGCACGAGCCACCGCTGCACGAGGAACGCCAGCACCAGCGGCGGAAGTGCAAGCACCGTGGCTGCAGCCATCAACATGCCCCAGTCCGTCACGCCCTCGCCCACAAAGCGGAATGCGGCCACCGTGAGCGGCGTGGTTCCGATATCCGAGAGCACCAGCGCAAACAGAAAATAGTTCCACGAGAGGATGAAGGTGAGGATGACCGAAACCACCATCCCCGGCGCGGCAAGCGGAATGGCGATCCGTCTTATCACACCCATGAGGTTCATGCCGTCAACGAGACCGCACTCGAGCACGTCCCGCGGTATCCCGTCGAAGAAGGAGGACATGATCCACAACGTGATCGGCATCGTGATAACCGTATGGGTGAGAATCAGGGCAATGTAGCTTCCCTGCAGACCCATGCCGTTGAAGATGATATACCACGGTAGAAGGTAGAGTCCGCCCGGCGCCATCCGCGCGATGAGTGAGACGGAGGCGGGCCAGTTCGACTTGTACCACGAAACAGCAAAGGCCGCCGGCACCGCCAGAAGCAGTCCGAATACCGTGGATCCGCCTGCAACGATCACGCTGTTCATCGTGTACAGCGCATACGGAAGCGTATCGAAAAGGCGTACGTAGTTATCGAAGATCGGCTCGAAGAAGAGCGCCGGGGGATATCTCGTTACCTCAGCCGAGGGCTTGAAGCTCGACGTGACCATCCACACCACCGGCAACAATATGAGGAGCGCGATGATGATGTACTGCAGGGCAATCGCGGAATTGGCCAGGAAGGCCAGCTTTGTGCTGCGTTTTCCCGCTACGATCATTGACCCATCCTCCTCAACCGCGAGAGCAGCAATACGATCACCAGGACGATGAGAAACAGGGCGATCATGAGCGCGCTGGCATACCCCATGTGAAAGAACACAAAGCCGGACTTGTATGCGTATATGTTCAGCGTCGTCGAGGCACTCCCCGGGCCGCCCTGGGTGGTGATGTAGATCGTGTCGAAGAACCGCAGGAGATCGATGCTGCGCAGCACCGCCGCGGTCACGATGGCCGGCCGCAGCAGCGGAAGTGTGATACGGAAGAACCGCTGCACCGCCGTAGCGCCGTCGATGATCGCAGCCTGGTAGGGGTCCTCGGGAAGGGACTGAAGCCCGCCGAGCAGAATGATGACGATGAGCGGCGTATACTGCCAGGTATCGATGGCTGCAAGCGTCGGCACGACCTGCGACGGCGACGCGAGGAACAGCATCTCAGGCAGGCCGAGGACCTCGAGGAGATACTCCACCGGCCCGAAAGCGGGATCGAGCAGAATGAGCCACATCATGCCGACCGCGACCGGCGGCATCGCCAGTGGGGACAGCAGGATCGTACGCAGCCCTCGTGCGCCGACAAAGGCGCGGTTCAGCATCATCGCAACCCACAGGCCGATAAGGAGCTGAGCGATCAGCGACATGAAGTACAGGGAAAAGGTGACCCGCAGACCGATCCAGAAGACCCGGTCCTGGAGCATGTCCACGTAATTCTGCAACCCGACCGGTCTTCCCTGCAGACCGATCAGATAGTCCTGCGTACTCATGAACAGCACATACCCGAGCGGGAACGCGATCATGAGAACGAGAAACGTCGCGGCGGGGGCAACGAGCCAGACGAAGGGCGATGTGAAGAATCGCACGAACGGGTTCCTGCTCCTGCCGGCAATGTTTGTGGGAGCACTCATTCCGCACCTCAAAGATGAGCCCGGGCGGGCCGGCGCGCGGAGCACCAGCCTGCCGGGCTCATATTATTCAGGTCGTTTTGATTCGATCAGCCGATCGAATATGCCTCAATCCGACTACTGCTCTCGCTCGATGAGCCTGTTGATCTGCTCGTCTGCCGACTGAGCAGCCTCTTCGGCGGTGGCTTCTCCGAGAATGACGGAACCGACCGCCTCTCCGATAATCTCGCGCGCTTCAGGCTGCAGCACGATCTGGGGTGCAAGAACGGAGCTGCCGTCGGCCGCGAGCCCTGAGAGCGCATCCGCCCACTGCTGCCGCACATCGGCTTCGGCGAGCCAGTCCTGGAACTCCTGAGACTCCCAAACCGAGTCGCGCGGCGGTGCAAGGCCGTCGAGTGCGAGTTTGACCTGCATCTCCGGGCTGGTCGCCCACTGGATGAAATACCATGCCTGGTTCTGCTTGGCAGAAAACGGTGACATCGCCAGCGACCAACCGATAACCACCGGTGTGCTGCCTGCGGGCCCCGGAGGGAGAACCATGACATCGGTGTCGTCGAGACGCGCCTCGGTCTCCATGACCTTCCCGAACTCGTTACTGGACTCGAATACCATAGCGGCCTGGCCGTTGGTGTTTACCGCGGTAAGCTGCGGGAAGGAGTAGTTGATACCTCCGTCGGGTCCGTACTCACGCATGAGCTTCGCGTAGAGCTCGATCGCTGCAATGCCCTCGGGGCTGGAAAGATTGGACATGCCGTCCGCATCCTGGTACTCGCCACCGAAGTTGTGCAGGAAGTTGCTGAAGGTGTAGGGAAGCGCAGGTGCGAGACCGCGGCTGGCCCACGGAATCATGTCGGGCCGACATTCGGCCAGTTCCGCCGCCATGTCCTCGAGACCCTCGAGACTCGAAGGCTGCTCCAGGCCGCATTCCTCGAAGATGTCGGTGCGATAGTAGAAGACCGGGCCTTCGATGTTCACCGGAATACCGGTGAGGATGCCGTTGACCGTCTTCGAGTCGATGACGCCGTCGCCGAAGTCGCCGAAATCATAGTCCGGAGACGTGATGTTTGCGTTGTTCACGAAGGGCATGAGGGGCTCGTACCACCCGGCGCGCTCGAAGAGCATCCCCTGGCGGGAGACCAGCGTCATGTACACGTCGATCTCGTCACTCCCGGCCTGAAAGACCGTCTGCCGCCGCTGGCGATACTGCTGCTCACTGAACAGGCTGACCGTCACCTCGATCCCGGTGAGCTCGGTGAACTCGTCCGCATACTTATCGATGAGCTGTCCAACCGGGTTATTGTTCGCCAGGAAGTGGATCTCATCCCCCTCGTACCGCCTCCAGTCGAAGCCTTCCATCTCCTCTTCTTCGGCAGCCTCGCCGGCCCCCGAAGCCTCTTCCTGGCCCCCGGCCCATACCACGAATGCGCTCAGGACCAACACCATGCTCAAGGCAAGAAGCTTTCGAAACGTTATCATACGCTCCTCCTCTTTTTTGGATGAGCCCCGAAACCAGGGCCCTCACAATACCGGCGTCGGGCGCCGGTTTTCTCGATCGTAATAATGAGTAGCGATCGTATCATACCCCGATACGGTTGTCAAGACGGAGTCGGTCCTTGCCCGAGGGAAGCGATATCCGCTTACGGTATGTGTCGACGCAGCCCCAGCGTCCGGCCCACGCGCAACAGCGCATCCCGGTGATGTCCCTGCACGATGCACAGGTGATGCGGCATGCCCTCATGAACCATGTCGTCGAACCATTCGCGCACATTCACGCCGCGGACGCGGGCCCGCCCGTTCGTGGCAAGCAGGTGGCGGTCGGGCTCGATGGTCTCACCTTCGACGGCGGTCATGTGATACTCCCCGTCGGCGCGCCAGAGACGGAAGAGGGTCACCGGCAGATCCGGTCGGATCGTCGAATCGACTACTGTCGGCTTCCGGTTATTGAACTGCACCGTCAGATGCGGACCCTGCTCGGTGCCGAGGGGCTCACTCAGCTGGAAGGGAGCGGCGCCCGTGTGCCAGATCGCGATGGAGCTCTCGTCATGTTCGAGCCAGTCGCTGAGGTAGACGGGGCCGAGCCCCATGCCTTCGGCGATGATCGAGCAGATGGCGCCGTCGACATCACCTTCCATGGCCAGGGCCTTTCCTTCGGACACGAGGGTGGCAAGCGCAAGGTAGGGCCAGTGGCCGGTTATGGTCGGCAGGTCGGGCCAGCAGCGGAACGCAAGCCCGTCGAGTCCCTCGCGCTCGAGCAGGCGGGAGAACCCGAGGTAGTATCGCGCCTGCATCGGCAAAACACTCTCGTCTATGTCGCCGCGGTACGGCAGCCCGAAACCGGCAAGCCGCTTCGTCTCGGCCTCGACATCCTCGTCGGAGATATCGTCGAGGGAGCCGAGGAACTCCTGCACGCTCTGGTGATAGAGCTGTATCCCGAAGCTTTCGGAGAGCTGCAGGGGATCGGCGTGGAGATCGATGAAACCGGGGACGTGATATCCGATGAGCCCGACCTTCCCCCGCCGCACCCGCTCGGCAGTGGAGGTGATGCGCGCCGCGCGCAGGAGTGAGGCGCGGGTCTCCTCGTCGTCGGGGTGACCGTAGACGATTTCGAAGGGACGATGCAGCTGCCGCATGGTCGCCCCGAAGACGTGCGTTCCGACCAGGCTGTTTGCGCTTATCATCTCCCCGGTGGGCTTCTCCGGGGTCGCCCAGAGCACAAGCGGCGCATCCCACACCTGCGCCGCGACGGGGGCGAGCCGTCCGTCGGAGATCGTCGGCTGGGTGATCACCAGCGCATCGACGCCCGCGGCGCGGCACTGCGCGATGGCATCACGCAGCGTGGGGTCATCCGCGATGTTGTCGTACGGGATGACCGCCTCGAGGCCCGCATCATCAACGAAGCCCCGAATCCGCCTGCGGATCTCGGCGCCCCACTCGGGATCGAACCCCGCCCGTTTTCGACCCAGGAAGAGAATCCCGAGTTTCGGCTGCGGAGGTGTAGGATGAAGCTGATCAATGTTCATTTCTGCCATGACTGATGTCCTCTAAGTTTCTTTCAGAAAGTAATGATTGTATGGTAGCGGAATCACTGCCGCGGGTAAAGAGTAAAGAGTATCGCCGCGATTGCCCCTGTGCAAACAGATTATCTGTGATACGGTGATGCCATCGAAATCAATCGTTGTGCCGACTTTACTTCCGGCCCAGCCTGTGTTATATTGCCATATATAAGGAAAGTTGAATACAATTGAAGGGGAGTAATATGCCTGAACATCTGACAAAGGAAACATTCAAGAATAAGGTCTTCGACTTCGAAAACAACAGCGAGTGGAAGTATGAGGGCGACCTGCCTGCCATCATCGACTTCTATGCCGACTGGTGCGGTCCCTGCAAGATGGTAGAGCCGGTCCTCGAGGAGCTCTCCGAGGAGTACGACGGTAAGATGCACATCTACAAGATCGACACTGATGCGGAACAGGAGCTCGCCGCCGCATTCGGTATCCAGAGCATCCCCTCGATGCTCTTCATCCCGATGGGAGACAAGCCTCAGATGGCCATGGGCGCCCTGCCGAAGGACACCATCAAGAAGGCCATGAAAGACGTGCTCGCGGTCGAGTAGCTCGACCGTAGCTGTATGAAGAGCCGCCACGCGCGGCTCTTCATCTTCGCCGGCCCGACACGCCCTTGCTGCCTCCGCCCAGCGTGCCGCTGAG
>JAWLDL010000089.1:0-7839 GCA_041686675.1 Spirochaetia bacterium
GCTCTCGTGCGGGCTTCACGTTATCCGGGTTGGAGGGACAGGCGACGAGGGGCTCGATTTCGGAGAGGTCGAGCTCGGTTACATACTCGAACTCCGCGTCTTCCGGCGTGCGTCGCTCGAACCACACGTCCTCCCGGCCGTTCATGCGCAGGAAATCGCGCGTCACCTCGTCCGACGGGAAGACCGCAGCGGTGGCGCCGATGTCCACGGCCATGTTGGCGATGGTCGCCCGCGCAGCGAAATCGAGATTCGCCACTCCCGGGCCATAGAACTCCATGACGGTGCCGAGGCCGCCCTTCACGCTGAAGCGGCGCAGGAGCTCGAGGATGACATCCTTCCCCGAGACGAAGGGCTGCAGCTCGCCCTCGCAATAGATACCCCAGACCTTCGGGGTGGTGATGTAGTACGGCCGACCGGCCATCGCCATGGCAACTTCGAGGCCGCCTGCGCCCATCGCGAGCATGCTCAGGCACCCGCCGGTGGTGGTGTGGCTGTCGGAACCGAGAAGGGTCTTGCCGGGAATCCCGAAGCGCTGACGGTGCACGTGGTGTGAGACCCCGTTGCCTGCCGGCGAGAGAGTGACCCCGTACTTCGCCGCACAGGACTGCAGGAACCGGTGATCATCGGCATTCTTGTAATCGGTCTGGATGATGTTGTGATCGATATAGCTGACGGCCACCTCGGGCTTGACCCTGTCGATGCCCAGCGATCCGAACTCGAGATACACCATGGTTCCGGTGGCATCCTGGGTGAGCGTCTGATCTATACGAAGCCCGATCTCCCGGCCTGGTGAGAGCTCGCCGTCGACGAGGTGTGCGGAGATGATGTCTTCGGTCAGCGTGCGTTTCATGATGTCCCCCTGCAGTTCATTCTAGTAGGGTGATCGCCTATGTCAACAAACGCCGGCCGCTGCGCCAACGCCCGACAACTAGTACAATGTCGCCATGACACGTGGATCTGACGGAGGGATCCCGGCACGCAGAGCGCTCGCCGGGGTCACAGCAGGGTTGCTGCTCGGCGTTATCACGGCACTATTTCAGGTGTCTTACGCCTCTCTCATTTTCTCCGGCAGCCTTGCGCCGTTCGTCTCGCGTGGGGCCTCGCTCCTGCTGCTCGGAACCGCGCTGACGCTTGCCGTCGGAGCCTTTCTCTCGAAGCTTCCCAGCGGCGCGCTCGTGCCGCAGGACACACCCATTGCGATCATGGCAGCCGTAGCGACGGCGATCGCGGCCGGGTTTACCGCACCGTTTCCCGCGACCGACGCTTTTCACACCGTCATCGCGGCCATCATGGCAACGAGCGCGGTGGCCGCTGTCGTCTTCCTGCTGGTCGCCCGCTTGCGCCTGGCCCGATTCATGCGGCTGATGCCCTATCCCGTAGTGGGCGGCTTCCTCGCCGGGGTCGGCTGGATCATGGTGCGCGGTGCGCTCACGTCGATGACCGGCTTCACGCCGCGGAGCGAGCAGCTCGGGCTCCTCTTCTCGTCCGACTTTATACCGCGATGGCTGCCGGCGGTGCTATTTGCGATCGGCGTCATGCTGATATCGAGGAGGACGGGTCGCCACCCGCTTCTGCTTCCTGCCGCTGTGGCCGTGGGTACGGCAGCGTTCTACGCCGCCCTGTTTGCCTCGGGCGGTACCATTGCCGGCGCAACTGCCGAAGGGTGGCTCATGGGACAGTTCAGCTCACAGCGCCTGTGGCTGCCGCTCTCGGCACACGTCCTGCAAACCGCACGATGGTCGCTCATCGTCGCGGAGTGGGGTACCCTGGTGACCGCTGTGGCGGTCAGTACACTTGCGGCCATGCTCAACATCGGCGCCGTCGAGCTTCTTACCGGGGCCGACGCTCGCCCCGACCGCGAGCTCACGGCGACCGCGGCCGCGAACGCGGTGGGGCTCCTCGTCGGAAGCCCGATCTCATACCACAGTGTGGGCTATACCGCCTTCGCAACGCGCATGGACGCAACCTCGCAGGTGACCACGCTCACGACGGCGGCCGTATGTGCTGCAGCGGTGTTCTTCGGCGGGGACCTCCTCGTGCTCTTTCCCAAGCCCGTGCTCGGCGCGCTGCTCGTGTTCGTCGGCCTTGGATTCCTCGTAGACTGGCTCTACGACGGGTGGTTCCGACTGCGGCGCAGCGACTACCTCGTGGGGATCGGGATGCTCATCGCCGTCGCCTTCTTCGGGATCCTCGAGGCCATGGCGATCGGCGTGCTTGCGTCAATGGTCATCTTCGTGGTCAATTACGGGCGAACCGAGGTGGTGTATCAGGAGATGTCCGGTCGCGCGGCGCAGAGCAACGTCGAGTGGCCGTTTGCAGTGCGCGAGCTCCTGCGCACGAACGGTGACCGCATACACGTTGCGCGGCTGCGGGGGTTTCTCTTTTTTGCAACAGCGTACACGATTTCGAATCACGTCCGACGTCGCCTCGACGACACCTCGCGCCCGGCGCCGTGGTTCTTCATCCTCGATTTTCGGGACGTGCGCGGGATTGACGGCTCTGCTGAAATCGTCATGGACAAGGTGATCCGCACCGCCGCGGTCCGCGGTATTCGGATCATGATGTGCAGTCTCGGCCCGGTGGGAACGCGGCAGATGCAGAACAGCAGCGTGCGGGCCGCCCACACCGGATCGGTATCCTTCTATCCCGACATGGATCACGCGCTCGAGGTGTGCGAGGAGGAAATCATCACCTCCGCGGGGAAGGAGGTCCCGGCCGCCACGGCCCCCGCAGGCTCGGCAGGTATCGACGCGATCCTCGCCGGGCTCCTCCCCCACGGCGATGCCGCCTCCGTGGTCCGCGGCTATGTGACCCGCCATGATGCGCCGAGGGGCACGGTTCTGATGTGGGAGGGCGACCCCGCAGATGACCTCTACATCGCCGAGTCCGGGGAGTACGGCGTGTTTCTCGAGCGGGGTGAGCAGCCGGCGACGCGCCTGCGAACAGTTCTTCCGGGAGCGATCTTCGGCGAGCTCGAGGTATTTGCCGGGCGACCCCGGGCGGCGACGGTTGTCGCAACGAAGGCCGGCCGATGTTACGGCCTATCGACGACGGCGCTGAGGGAGCTCGAGGCAGAGCGCCCCGACGTTGCCGCGGCGTTTCAGCGAGCGGTGCTCAGGTTCATCTCCGAACGCAGTTTCGACCTGAACCGAACGATTCGAGAGCTCAGCGAGTGAGTCCGGGCGATCAGCCGGTGCGCCAGTGAGGCACGAGGGCGAGGAGGAGGATCGGACCGGCGAAGTGGAGTCCGAGGCTGAGCCCGACGAAGCCCTCCGGAGTGGGCATCGGTTCCATGCCGGGCGTCTGGATTGTCTCGCCGAAGGTGGGAATTGTGAACACGATGAACAAGGCGACCGTGCCCACCGCGAGGACGATATTCGCCACCCGCAGACTGAAACGGGAAACGCCCCAGTACACGAGCCCGCCGAGCAAAACCGGCAAGACGGAAAACGTGGTGATGGAGCCGGCGTTGATAACCTCCGGGATGGAGAAACCTGTGATTGCCGTGTAGATAACCGAGTAGAGGTTGTTGACAATCGCGGCGCCTGCGGCGGCGATGAGGCTGCGAACCACGACTTGGCGAGTCGGGGGTGCGTCGAGATTTCCTGGTGCCACGTGCGTGTCCTCCTTTTGACGGTGTGGTACCTCACAACCATACTCCCATCCGGATTGCGGCGGCAAGGACACCATTGCCACGTGCACCGCGGATGAAGCCGGCGACGCGCTCAACTATGAGCTGACAGCGATCGTTACGGTGGGTATCGATTCCAGGAAATCGATAGGAATTCCTTGTATCCTCTGCCCCGCAGGATTAGAATCTAGTTGAAAGGTGGTTGTCGGGCCCGAGCGCTTATTGCACGGCCGCAGCCTGCAGTCCCACATCGAAGATGCACCGTAGCGTTTGGACTTCGTCGGCTCTCGATTACTGACTGCCCGCCAGGGCGGGCAGAGGTGAAGCCAATGCGAAGTGCGCGCCCTCTACTCCAAACGTCGCTCCACACAGCAGTTCGCACCGGCATCACTGTTCCAATGGAGGTGTGCTATGGGTGCTACCGGAGACGTCGAAACTGAGCATGAGCGGCCCCGGCGCGAAGAGATGCTGCGGCTGTTTCACGATGCTCAAAACGCCGAGCCTCTTCACAACTTTGTCACCAGCGACAAGCTGGCGGAGATAGCCCGGAAGCTGGACATTCCCCTTGCGGAAGCGGAGGGGGTGGTGAGCTTCTATCGTCACTTCTCCCGCCGCCCGCGCGGACGCTACGTCGTCCGATTATGCGATTCACTGAGTTGCCGGATTCTCGGATCACTTGATGTGTACCGCTATATACGACGTCGACTCGGCATAGGACGTGGTCAGACCACGGCTGACGGCATGTTCACGCTCGAAGTCGTGAATTGCCTCGGCTGCTGCGACACAGCCCCGAACTTCATGGTAAACGACACGCTCTACACCAACCTCGATGAATCGAAGACTGAGGAAGTCCTTGCGGCACTGGAGCACGAGGCTGTGAAGGAGGTGGAGAGATGAGACACATACAGTATCTCACCGGGTATACGTCGGAGGGCGTGGGAACGGATGTCGAAGAGTATATGAACGCCGGAGGTTATGTCGGCCTGCAACGCGCTCTCGCCCTCAGGCCGCGAGAGGTCGTCGAGATGGTAACCGACGCCGAACTCAGGGGACGCGGCGGTGCCGGCTTTGCAACCGGAAAGAAGTGGAGCACCGTACGCACGGACAGCGAGGTGTACCTCGTCTGCAACGCGGACGAAGGCGAGCCGGGAACATTCAAGGACCGCTTCCTTATGGAACGTGCGCCCTATCTCATTCTCGAGGGAATGGCGATTGCCGCGTTTGCCGTCGGTGCGCACAAGGGCTACATCTACATCAGAAGTGAGTATCCCCGTATAATCTCGGAACTCCAAACGGCGATTGACACGGCCCGTTCCACCGGTGTTCTCGGCCAGGACATCCTCGAGAGCGGGTTCGATTTCGATGTCGGACTGATGCCGGGAGGCGGCTCGTACGTGGTCGGTGACGAAACGGCGCTTCTCAACTCGCTCATGGGAAACCGGGGGTATCCCACGCTCAAGCCCCCGTACCCCACCGACCGCGGTTTATGGGACAAGCCGACAGTCATCAACAATGTGGAGACCCTCGCCTGCGTGCCGCTCATTTTCTCGGAGGGACCCGAGTGGTTTCGAAGCATCGGGGCGCCGCAGTCCCCCGGACCGAAGCTGTACTGCCTCAGCGGCCATGTGCATACGCCGGGGGTCTACGAGTTTCCGATGGGAGTCGAGGTCAGAGAGCTCATAGAAGCCGCCGGTGGCGTCGACGGGCGCTTCAAGGCCGTACAGATCGGCGGAACGGCCGGGCCGGTATACGACGAGGCGGCCCTGGACCATAAGCTCGACTTTGCGTCGATGAAGAGTGTCGGTGGATCGCTCGGCTCAGGCGCGGTGGTTGTGATGAACACCAGCGTGAATATGGGGCACGTTCTGGAGGTCATCATGCGGTTCTTCTCGGAGGAGTCCTGCGGCCAGTGTTTCGCCTGCCGCTACGGCACCCGACAACTCGAGCATATGGCCAACGAAATCGCCACGGGCACGGGACGCGAGGAATTCCTCGGCCTCATGCGGGAGACCGCGGAGGTAATGTATCACTCGTCGCTGTGTCCGTTCGGGCAATCGATCGACCTCGCGCTCACGACGCTGCTCGACAACTTCAGTGATGAACTGCGTGCTCATATCGGCCAACAGGACTATATCCGGGAGGTGATGGCATGATCACTCTGCTCATGAACGATACGCCGATAACCGTCGAAGACGGTACGAGTGTCTTGGATGCCGCGAAACAGGCGGGCGTGGATATTCCGACGTTGTGTCATCACCAGGACCTGGAACCGCGCGGATCGTGTGGCATGTGCATGGTCGACATCGAGGGCCAGGCCGGTTACAAGCGAGCGTGCGTCACCGAGGCCCGCGACGGCATGCATGTACGCACCAACACAGCCGCGCTGCGCACCATGAGACGCCGACTGCTCGAGCTCGTTCTTGCGACACACCCCGAGGACTGTCTCGCCTGCATCAAGCATGGGAAATGCGAGCTTCAGAACCTCGCCGAGAAGCTCGAAGTGCGGGAGCTGCGCTACGAGAAGACCACCCGCGGGCTGCCGGTCGACCGAAGCTCGATGAGCATCGTGCGCGACATGAACAAGTGCATCGGCTGTGGTCGCTGTGTCGAGGTGTGCAATGACGTGCAGTCGGTCGGTTCGATCTTCTTCCAGGGACGAGGCTCCGAAACGGTGGTGGCTCCCGCCGACGAGTTCGAAATGGGCTCGAGTCCCTGCGTGAACTGCGGGCAGTGCGTCGTCTACTGCCCGGTGGGCGCTCTCTACGAGAGAGAGGATATCGATGCGGCGTGGAGTGCCATCGATGACCCGGCACGGACGGTGGTTGCCCAAATGGCGCCGGCGGTCCGCGTGGCGCTCGGTGAAGAGTTCGGACTCGAGCCGGGATCGCTCGTGACGGGGAAAGTATATGCCGCGCTGAGAGAGCTGGGTGTGGATGTCGTGCTCGACACCAATTTCTCCGCTGACCTCACCATAATGGAAGAGGGCACGGAGTTTCTCGAACGCCTCGAACACGGCGGCCCCTTTCCGCTTATCACCTCCTGCTCGCCGGGCTGGATCAAGTTTGCCGAAACCTACTACGACGACCTGCTCGACAACGTCTCTTCCTGTAAGTCGCCGCAGCAGATGCTTGGCGCCGTCATTAAGTCCTACTATGCGGATGAAAAGGGGATCGACCAGAGTCACCTGACCTCCCTCTCGGTTATGCCGTGTACGGCGAAGAAGTTCGAAGCCGGTCGTCCCGGGATGGCCTCGAGCGGCCGGCAGGACGTCGACATCGTGCTCACCACCCGCGAGGTAGCCCGCATGATGCGGCAGGCCGGGATCAACTTCGACGAGCTTTCCGAAACCGATCCCGACGAGCTGCTCTCCGCGTACTCAGGCGCTGCGACAATTTTCGGCTCGACCGGCGGTGTGATGGAGGCGGCGTTGCGAAGCGCCTACGAGCTCAAGACCGGTGAGCGGCTCGAACACGTCGAGCTTGCCCCGGTCCGCGGAACCGAGGGGGTGCGTGAGGCAACAATCGACGTTGCCGGGACACCGATTCGCGTCGCGGTGGCTCACGGACTCGAAAACGCGCGCACGGTCCTCGATGAGGTGCGGGCTGCGAAGCGTCGCGGAGAGACTCCCTACCATTTCATCGAGATCATGGCCTGCGCGGGCGGATGCGTCGGGGGAGGCGGCCAGCCGCTTGAGAACTCCATGGAGCGCAGGCGGCAGCGTGCAGCCGGGCTCTACGCCGAAGACTCGGGCGCGCCGATTCGCCGCTCTCACGAGAATCCCGAGGTACTCGCGCTCTACGAGCATTTTCTCGGTCAGCCGGGCAGTGCCCGGGCACACGCGCTGCTGCATACCGAGTACCGGCGCCGCAATCCGTACGCCCCGCAAGGGTTCGAGGCACCGCGTGGCCGGCCACCGCGTGGCCCCGCGGGGCGTGGCCGGGCGCAGACGTTCGGGGCCCCGGGGGCGCGGGCAAACCCGTAGGTCTTATCCGCGGGGCCGCGGTGTGATCTCCTCGATCTCGGCCAGATCGTAGGGGGTGGCCTGATACACGCAGTAGTTCAGCCAGTTCGCAAAGAGCAGGTGCGCGTGGGCACGCCAGGTGGCCACCGGCGGGCGAGAGGGGTCATTGTCGGGAAAGTAGTTCTGCGGCAGCGCGGTGTCGAGCCCGGCGGCCGCGTCCCGCCGGTACTCGAACGCGAGCGTGTCC
>JAWLDL010000090.1:0-7776 GCA_041686675.1 Spirochaetia bacterium
CTGGGCCCGCTGCATCCAGTAGAGCACGAACGCGCCGCCCTCCGGCACGTTGTCGCCACCCGACCGGCGTGGGCGGCCCGGCTGCTTATCGTTGAGCGTTCGTGCCCGCCCGTTTCCTGCTGTCAGCTGCTCTGTGTCCAGGCCACTTCCCCTCGGTTCCACGTTGCCCGCCTATGCAGTCGTCTCGGGCGAGGTGGGGGCGACCTCGGACAGGGAGAGGTTGGTATCGCGGATACGGGCGGCGAGAACCCTGATCAGCTTGATGGCGAAATCGCCGTTTGTGCGTAGGAGCTGCTCGAAGGTGGAATCCGTGACCAGGAGGAGGCGAGTATCGGCGGTCGCCGTGGCGGTGGCGGAGCGCGGCTGGGAGTCGATGAGCGCCATCTCGCCGAAGAAATCGTTCGGCGTGTCCACGCACTTCAGAAGCTGTGAGCCTCCCTCGGCGCGTTTGGTGAGCTCGACCTGACCGGAGAGGAGAACGTACATATTGTTGCCGGGATCACCCTCCTTGAAGACGAGGTCACCGGCGCCGAAGGTTATGATGTTCTGGTCCATGCTGCTCATAGTAGCACCACTGGAGATTCTTGCAAGCGTTTCTACTGCAGATGCGTCGGCTGCCCCGATGCGGCGGACCTGTCCACCGCGTCGATGATCTGCTGTATGTACAGGCCGTCCTCGAGCCCGGGCTCGGGCTGCGTGCCGGCGTCGACGTGCTGCATGAAGGAGGCCACGCAGGCCAGATGCGCCCGAAGCCACCCGACGGCATTCTTGGGGCTCGGGAACTCGAGTGCAGGCTCGGGATAGCGTCCCCCGGTCTGCAGCCGTGTCCAGCCTCCGGGCGCGGTGCCGCGATAGGGCGACTCACGGCGGTCGTATATTTCGAGGTGGTGAGGGTCCATGGTATTGAAGCGCAGCGCGCCGAGGCTTCCGTGGATTTCAACCCGCAGCTCGTCCTCCGAACCCGTCGCAACCTTCGAGGCCTCGATGACGCCCGGGATCGGCTCGGGGCGGTGCTCGGGGGATACGCGGGGAAGCATGCGGGTTACGAGAAGCACATTGTCTTCGGCGTCCACCGTGCGTCGCACGGAGGGGTCATCGGGATCGGGTCTCTGCGAATATGCGATATCGGTCACTGCCCGGACCTCGGTGTAGTCGCCGAGCAGCCAGGAGACGAGATCGAGGGCGTGGGATGCGAGGTCACGGATAACGCCGCCGCCTGCCTGTGCGCTCAACTTCCATTTCAGTGGCGCATCCGGACTCGCACTGCCGGAGTGCAGGTACGCCGCGCGGTAGCTCAACGGGGTCCCGAGGAACTCCTGCTCCACGAGTCGGCGCGCGTGCATGGTCGCGGGGAAAAAGCGGTTGTGGAAGGTCATACCGAACGCCGGCGGGCTCTGCGTGTTCGCCCGGGACGCCTCAGCCGCGCGGCGGATAGAGGATGCCTCCTCGGCGGAGACCACGAGCGGCTTGTCGCAGTAGATATGCTTGCCCGCGCCGATTGCCTCGAGAAGTGCTGCGTGATGGAGGTTGTTGGGCGTGCAGATGTGGACCACGTCGATGTCGTCGGCCTCGGTGACCTCGGTGCTCTCGACCGTCCATTCCGCCCCGAGCTCTGCGGCGGCGCGCTTCGCCGTTTCCGGCCGCGAGGTAGCAACGCGGACGATCTCCGTTTCGAAGGGAAGGTTGTAGTGAAAGCGCAGGTTCGCATGCGCCCATGCGTGAACCCGGCCGATGAATCCGTATCCGAGAATGCCGACCCTGTAGCGTCTCATACCCTCCAGTATGCCACCCCCTATCCGTGCTGTCGACGATTCTCCTCGCGCCGCCGCCGGTCTTCGGCACGAAGTGCGGCGAGCAGGTCCGGGTATCGCTCGGTGGCCTCGCGGGCGTCCTGTCGTCTCAGCTCGTATGCCAGCACCGGGGTAACAGCCAGAACCGTCGCGGTGCGCGGTTCGGCGTGGAGTAGCGCCATCTCACCCACGAAATCGCCGGGCAGCAACGTGCTGATCTCCTCAACGTCTCCCTTATCCTGTTGGCGCGTTACCCGCCCGACGCCGCGTGCGATGAGAAACAGACTGCTGCCCGAGTCGCCCTGGCGGATAATCTCCTCTCCGGCGGGAAAAGTTCGCGGCTGCAGCTGCGCGGCCAGTTCGCCGAAGGCGTCGTCTGAAAGGGCGGCGAGAAGCGGGATGCCCCGCAGAAGTCGTTCAGGCGTCACCCCCAGCTCAGCGATCTCCCGATTTCGCAGCTTCTCGAGCCGCCGGTCGATTCCGGAGAGGTACTCCTCACCGGCGTTGTCGGGGAGGGCACCGGCCTCGATCGCCTGGCCGATATACTGCCGCTCATGAAGGAGCAGCAGCCGATACCCGAAGCGCTCCTGTGCATCGGCGACGAACTCCGGAAACTGCTCTGCCGCCGTGTCCAGCTGGCGTCGCGCGCTGTCGTTCCAGCGCTGATAGCGATCCCGTACCGACTGCATCGTCCCCTCCGAGAACGCCGCATCTCCTTCCTCGAGGCGATCGAGCACGCGGGTGCTGGACTGGTAGTGTGCCCAGGAGAGCTCATAGTCTATGGCGAAGCGGCGTTTGCGCCGGTGCTCGGCAAGCCGCCTGAAGGGTGTGCGGCTCTCTATGAATCGCTGCAGTCGCTCTATGACGGGTGTATGGTGAAAGCGGCCCAGATGGAGCGTGTCGATGTCGTCCGCGTGTCGCACCGCGTCGATCTGCATGGAGACTTCCAGATCCAGCGTGCGAAGGGCGCGCTCCCCGATGTGACCGGCGTCGAACAGCTCCACGTAGCGCCCCCGCTCCTCCCCGAGGCTGCGCAGGTAGAGCATGCGCTCCTGCTCCTGACGCTCTCTGGCCTCTTCACTGACACTCTGAAGGTTGCGTTCGAGCGGGCGCAGGGAGTCGGCGTAGCCGTCCCGCACCCGCTTGAGGATGGAGCTCGAGAAGCGTCCGCCGTGCGACAGGCGGGGAAGCGCGGCGAGCGCGGTGTGTCGCGCCTGCAGCTGTGTATCGAGCCGTATGAAGCGGTCGGGGAGGGAGGGGCGGTCTATTCCCAGCAGCCGAACGAGCGGATCTATCGTGAGCCCCTGTGCAAGAAGCGTAAACAGGACCGCCCCGATGACGACCGAGAGGAAGAGATCGTTTCCACCGAACTCCGGAAGGCTCAACACGATGGCCACGGCCACCGCTCCGCGCAGGCCGCCCCAGAACAGCACCGTTTGATACCGGGGACCGAAGGCATGTTGGTGTGAGATGAACCTCAGCGAGGGCACGAGCCCGTAGGCGACCAGAATGCGCGAGGCGAGCATGCCGATGACCGCCCACACGATGGTGGAGAGAGACCCGCGCAGTGTGCCGGGGTCCACCAGCAGTCCGACCAGGAGAAAGATGAGGGCGTTTGCCACAAAGGCAACGTACTGCCAGAAGTACTCCAGGTAATCCCGCACCTCGCGGGAGACGCGCATCCATCCCCAGCCGGAGAAGGTGAGCCCGGCGGTCACCGTCGCCATCACGCCGCTCACCCCCAGACCCTCCTCGGCGATGATAAAAGAGAGATAGGCGAGAATGGTCGTGAGGGTAATGCTCACGAAAGAATCGGACCTGACCGCGCGGAGAACGTAGCCGGTGGCGAAGCCGAGAACCGCGCCGCTCGCGACTCCTCCGAGAAAGACCCAGAGAAACCGCCCCAGCCCGGCCAGTGCCACGTTGCCCGAGACCGCGCCTCCGATCACAACGGTGGCGAGGATGCGAGAGACAACCAGTGAGGTTGCGTCGTTGAAGAGGCTTTCGCCCTCGACAAGGACGTGAAGTCGTCTCGGGGCGCCGAGTCGCTTGAAAATGGAGATGACGGCGACGGGATCCGTGGCGCTGAGAATCGCACCGAGCAGAAGTGCGGTGCGAAAGCTCAAGGGCGTGCCGAGGGCAACAACCAGTGCGATGCCGGTGGTCGATATGAGCAGGCCGGGAACCGCGAGGGTCAGGATCGGCAGCAGGTTCCGCCGCAGCTCCCGGACATCGAGGCTGATGGCGGACTCGAACACCAGGCTGGGGAGAAACACGTACAGCACGAGGCCGGGCGAGAGCCCGAATTGCGCGACAGCCCGTCCGAGCCCCACTGCCGGAGCAACCGCGGCAATACCGATACCCACCACGAAGAGGACGACCGACAACGGCAGCCGGGTATTGTTCGTCACAACCCGCGCGGCAGCCGCGATGAGCAGGAGCAGTACCGTGCCGCCCATGATAAGCGCAACATCACCACCGTGCATCGCGCCTTAGTGTACCACTCAGGCGGGCGATCAAGAAGCAGCGATCAGGAAGAAGCAATCGTCAAGAAGAGATCAGGAGGCCTGGTGAGTTGAATCCAATCCCAGCGCGTCGAGGAGCTCGGTGACGAGCCGGCCGAACGCGGGCTCGCCGATCATGTGCTGATGGCGCGGGCGCGGCAGATCTACGCTGAGAGTTTTCTCCACCCGGCCCGGTCGGGCGCTGAGTACCACCACCCGGTCGGCGAGGTAGACCGCCTCGTCCACATCGTGCGTGATGAACAGGATCGTTCGCCGCAGGCTGCGCTGCAGGTCGAGGAGCCAGTCCTGAAGCTGTCGCCGTGTGAGAGCGTCGAGGGCGCCGAAGGGCTCGTCGAGAAGCAGCGTCTCGCGCCCGCTCATAACGGTGCGCAGAAACGCCGCCCGCTGCCGCATGCCGCCGGAGAGAACCTGGGGGTAGTAATCACCGAAGCCCTCGAGCCCGAACCTCGGCATGAGCTCCCGGGCGCGGGCACGGGCCTCATCGAGATCCTCCCCCTGTATTTCGAGGGGGAGGATGACGTTGTCGAGGACCGAGCGCCACGGCAACAGCAGGTCCCGCTGGGGCATGTAGGCGACGTGACCCGTGCGGTCGGCAACCTCGCTGCCGTCGATGAGAATCCGGCCCTCCTGCGGCTGCAGGAGACCGGTGATGAGGTTGAAGAGGGTGCTCTTCCCGCTGCCGCTCGGACCAATGACCGTGACGAACTCCTGGGGGAGTACATCCATGGAGATGTCCCGCAGCGCCTCGACGCTGCGGGTTTCCCCGTGAAAGGTCATCGAGACCGAGTCGAGCTCGAGTCTCGGTGTTGCTCGGCTCACGTCACTCACCGCTCGCCCTGCCCAGGCAGGTATTCGTTGGTGAATGCGGCAGCCGGATCGAACTCCGCCTCGAGGACGCCGACCTCGCGCATCCACTCCGCGTAGTCCCGCCACACGGAGGACTGCTGGAAGCCCCACTGGGGCGCGTCCATCTTCATGCGCTCGGCGAGCCAGGGTACGCTGTCCTCAAGCTCCTCGGCGTTGAGCTCCTGCACGGCCTCGGCGAGGATGGTCGCGGCCTCGCTCGGATTCTCCATCGTGAAGCGATGCCCGCGCGCAAGGGCTTCGAGAAAGTCCCGGGTGAGCTCCGGCCGGTTTTCAAGGGTCTGTTCACTCGCAATGATGATGGGCGTGTAGTAGTCGGGAATGCAGTCGGTGTAGTCGTTGAGGGGAAAGTAGGTGATGTCGAGGCCGATGCGCTGTGCCTGAAAACCCTGCGTACCGTAGTAGATCCACACGATGTCCGCCTGCTCCTGCTGGAGCATGGCGAGGAGATCGGTTCCTGCCGACACGAACTCGATGGTCGACGGATCCCCGCCTTCGCAGCGCACGAGGCTGTTGAGTGTCGGCTCCTCGAAGGGCGACTGGAAGGTTCCGTAGCGAAGCCCCTCGAAATCCGCCGGCGACTCGATGCCTTCTCCCGCGCGCACGGCGAATCCCGACGTGTTGGTCTGCAAAACCGTGGCAATCGAGACCAGGGGAACGTCGTCCGCTCGCAGAAGCGTCAGGTTCTCCTGGAAGTCGACACCGAAGTCGGCGCGTCCGCTTGCCACGGCGCTTGTCGCCGGCACCTCCCCGGGCTGGATGATCCTCACCTCGAGGCCGGCGTCGGCGAAGAACCCGCGTTCCTCTGCGACGAAGATACCGACGTGGTTCACGTTGGGGACCCAGTCGAGCATAAAGGTGATTTCGCGCGTTTCCTCCTCCATCTCACCGGATGCGAGTGCACCGGTTGCGACCATAAGGAGCGCGAGAAAACCGAGTATGAGAGCTTTGCGTGTCATAAAGTACCTCCACAGTTGTTGTGTACGCATCAATAGATTCCCTGCTCCTCCCACTGCTCGCGCCTGCGGGCGGTGTAGTACCAGGGAAGTGCCAGGTGTTCGATCGCGAATACCAGAAGAAACAGTCCGATGCTCAGAAGCGTTGTAATGAGCATGGCGATGAAGACCTGATCGGTCTGCAGCGCGTTCTTGGAGCGCAGCATGTAGAGCCCGAGACCGCCTGAGCCGCCGACCCATTCACCGATAGTTGCCGCCACCACGCTGTAGGTCACCGAGAGCCGCAGCCCGCTGAAAAAAGAGGGCAGTGCCGCCGGCAGTCGTACGGTCCGCCAGATCTGCCCGCGCGTCGCGCGCATGGAGCGAAGCAGACCGATGTAGTCGGGATCGGCGGAGGTCAGCCCGTCCACCGTCGAGACCGTCATGGGGAAGAAGGTGAACAGCACCACCACCATGATATTGGGTGTCAGCCCGAAGCCGAACCATATGATGAGAAGCGGCGCAACCGCGAGAATCTGCACGGTCTGCGAGGCCACGAGTATCGGATACATGGCGCGGCGCAGGAGCGGAACCAGGTCCATGGCCCCCGCGAATGCAACTCCGAGAACAACCGCAATACTGAGACCGAGAAGTGTTTCGAAGAGGGTCGTGAGAATCGCCGGGCCGAGCACCCCCCAGGTATCCACGCCGGCCTGTACGACCTGTGCCGGAGAGGGGAGTATGAAGGGCGGCAGCCCGCTTGCGACCACGATGAGCTGCCAGGCCGCGATTGCCCCGACAATGACTGTTGCCGGGGGCACGATGGTTCTGAGGTTCAACTCGCGTCCCCGCCGCCGGCGCCGCCGCCGGTCTCGCTGCCGCTGCCACCGGCGCCGCCCGCCGGGCTGCCGCCGCCGCGGTACTTGCCCGTCTTTCCGTCCATGGTCGTTCCGTGGACCGAGTCGGCGATCTTTATCACGGTGACGACGTTTTCGACATCGCTCTCGAAGCAGGCCCGGTGAGCGGCCTTTGCAACCTCGAGGAGCTCGTCGAGGTCCTCACCCTCGAGGGTGGTCTCGAGCGGTCCGACCTCGTAGCGCACGCCACTGTTCTGTATGACCCGGATAGCCCGGTCGACTACGGGCAGGGCGTCATCGGTGAGCGGTAGCACCTGCACCGAAACATTTCGTGTTCGCGTAGACATGGATAACCCCCATAACGACGTATATGCGGGGGCTGGAAGAGGCTGAGCTCAATGGGCAGGAATAGATCTCGTGAACTCCCTCCGCTGGCATTACCCAGTTCAGGTTCAACGGGTATGATCTCAGCCTGATCGGCACCCCTATGATGTAAACGTATCGCGCCCGGGCGTCGGCGTCAAGGAGCGCGTCGTCGTTACGGTGTGCGTCGGCGCTACGGCGAGGGACGGTCCGTGCCGAGGGGCTCGAGGCCCACCACGAAGGAGGTGCGGAAGGGAATGGGACTACCGAACCGGGCGTAAAGACCGGAAGGCAGACCGAGATCGCCGAGGCTGACCTCGCCCGCACAGGACGGCGGGAGCTCTCCGCTCGGATGGAGACCGGTCTTGGGAAGCGCCAGCGTGAGCGTGGTGTCCGCGCATATGTGCGCCCCCGGGGCCTCGCCGGTGGTGGCGTCGATGCC
>JAWLDL010000091.1:0-7588 GCA_041686675.1 Spirochaetia bacterium
CAGGTCGAAGCCATACTTCTGCGCGGCGCGCTGCATGGGCTTGAGCGAATCATCGCAGACCTGGTAGCCGAGGCCGCGGGAGCCGGTGTGAATCATGACAGTCACCTGGCCCTCGGCCTCGATGCCCATCGCGAGGGCGGCGTCGGGGTCGTCGATGCGGTCGACACGCTGGATCTCAAGAAAGTGGTTGCCTGAGCCGACGGTCCCGAGTTGCGGGAGGCCACGCTGGATGGCGCGGTCGGAGAGCGCGTTCGGGTCAGCGCCGTCGAGGCCGCCGTTCTCCTCAGTGACCTCGAGGTCGTCCTGCGTGCCGTAGCCCTGTGTGACGGCCCAGCGCGAGCCCTGTGTCAGGACGCGGCGCAGTTCGCGCTCATCGAGGCGGACCCTGCCGGACTCGCCGACCCCGGCGGGTATCTCGCGGAACATGTGATCGGTGAGGGCGTCGAGGCGCCCGCGCACGTCCTGTTCCTCGAGGTCGGTGCGCAGAAGGCGGACGCCGCAGTTGATGTCGTAGCCGACGCCGCCGGGGGAGATGACGCCCTCGTTGCAGTCGAAGGCGGCCACTCCGCCGATCGGGAAGCCGTAGCCGTAGTGGCAGTCGGGCATGGCCATCGAGGCTCCGACGATGCCGGGCATGCAGGCGACATTGCGCACCTGCGTGAGCGCCGCATCGGAGCGCAGGTCCTCGATGAGCACGTCGTCTGCGTAGACTATGCCGTCGGTGAGCATGCCGCAGTCGCGATCACGCGGTATGCGCCAGCGGTGGTCGTCGAGCTTCTCGAGCGGACCTTCGTATGCCTGGGCCATTGGACGTACCTCCTTTGCGGCGGAAGACTGGTGGGTTCGTCGAGTTGCGAACGGCGCACGGGCGAGACGCCCGTGCCACGGAACGGCAACGGCTCTCAGGCGTACGCCGATCCCTAATCCTTGTCGAAGAACGCGCTCAGGCCCTCCTCGCCGCCGGCGTTGGTGGGCGGGTCGGGCGGTCTGCACGAGAGGCAGTAGTCCTCGCTGTCGAGATGCCACGCGTCGCATCCGGGGCACTGAACGTAGCCGTGTTGCGAGCGCCAGATGTCCACCTTCGCCTGCGCGAGCAGAAGCGACTCGAGACGGTCGGCCAACTCGCCCTCAAGGTCGCTCGCAAGTTCCAGTATCTCCTGAATCTGGTCGGGCGGGACGCGGATCTTGGCAAGCTCCTCCTCGGTCGGGACAGGCGGGCCCTTCGGCTCGTCGATCTTAACGTCCTCGATGTTGCGGCCGATGCCCGCGCTGCTGGGGCGTATCTCCCGGATAACGTCTTCACCGATTGCCTGGTTCAGACGCTCGATGATCGCGTCTGAATCGAGGTGAAGCTGGTGCGCTCTCGGGGAGTCGGATTCGCAGCGGATGTACACCGTGTCGCCGCGGACGCTCGTGACGTAGGTGTGCCGGGCGTACCACTCACCGGCGACCTCCGGCCACAGAAGTGCGCAAAGGCCCTCGCGCGACTGCTCCAGCAGGCCCGCGCTCTTGAGGAAGGTCGCGAGGGCGTCGGCGGCGCGACGTGTTGGGTTGGTGCGTTCGGTGTCGGACATGGCGGGCCTCCGACAGACGACTCGAGTCTCCGCGGCGGACGGCAGCGGCGTACGACAAAACGACAACGGCCGGGCTGGCGTCGCGTGGAGATAAACGGCATCTCCACGGTCTCCAGCCCCTCCAGACGGCACACCAACAGCGCACGGCACAGGCGGGAGCGGGGTCCCGCCTCTCCGACGGCAACGGCAAAAGGCAAAGGCACAGGTCGGCGCGGGGGCCGACCTCTCCAACGACAACGGCAGTCCGACGATGATTATACCTCGTTCTCACACTCGCAGGCCACCGACTCGCCGCCGGTGCCGATCAGGTGCGCGGCGTCCAGGCGGTCGGCGAGGTGCTCGGGGCAGCAGGCGCTGGTGACGATCATCTGATCATGATCCCCCGAGAGATCGAGCATCGCTGCGCCGCGGTTCACATCAAGCTCCGACAGGCAGTCGTCGAGCAGCAGGATCGGCTGACGTTCGGTCCGTGTGAGCGCGACCCGCGCCTGGGCGAGCTTCAGCGAGAGAGCCGCGGTGCGCTGCTGGCCCTGTGAGCCGAAGCGCCGAAGATCGGACTCGTCCACCGCGAGATCGATGTCATCGCGATGCGGGCCGACCCGGGTGGAACCGCGCTGAAGCTCGCGCTCATGCGTCTCCTCGAGGCGGCGGTAGAACTCGTCGGCGATCTGCTCAACGCCCCCGAGCGCCTCGATCGACGGGTCGTAGCGGACCGTCAACTCCTCGGAGCCGACTCCAAGGCGCGTGTGAAGTGAGGCGGCCTCCGGCGCGAGGGCCGCGAGGTAGCTGCTGCGATCGGCGGTGATAGGCGCGCCGGCCTCGACCAGCGCGTGGGTCCACGGTGCGAGAGTCGATCCGTCGCCACCCCTGCGGGCCATGCCCTTGAGGACCTCATTACGCTGGCGCAGCGCTCGACGGTACCGGGCGAGGTCGTCGAGGTAACGCGCGCTCATCTGACCGATCGCGGTGTTCATGAACCTCCGGCGATCGGAGGGAGAGCCCTTGACGACATCGAGGGCACCCACCCAGAAGAGGATGGCCTGGACGCGGCCGATGGCGTGGCGGGCGGAGTCGACCTCGCGGCCGTCAATCTCAATGGTCTTCGCACCCGAACGCTCTCCGGCGGGGTCGCCGAGGGTAATGCGGATAGTGAGCGCGCGATCGTCGAAGATGAATCTGCCGGTGACACGGCCCCACGTCTCGCCGTGGCGTACCATGGCCTTCGAGCGGCCGCTGCGGGGGGAGGTGGTGGTGGCGAGCAGGTAGACGGCCTCGAGGATCGTGGTCTTGCCCGAGGCGTTGGGCCCGAGGACCACGTTGAGGCCAGGGCGGAACTGAAGCTCCGCCCGCTCGTAGCAGCGAAAGTTTTCGAGTGTCAGGGATTGCAGGTGCACGAAAGGCGGGTCCTTTCGAGACGGAACGAAGACCTTTCCCGGCGACGGCAAAGGCAACGGCTCCGACGGAAAACAGCGCACGGGCGAGACGCCCGTGCCACGTACGACAAAGGCGGCGGCATTCGCCAGAGACGGTGAGGGCACAGACCTGTCGCCTGTGCCCGTCGCCTGTTAACCAATTCGACGCGTGACCATCGTGGTCCTCACATGATCTGCATCGGCATGATCACGTAAACGTAGTCGTCGGAGTCCTGCGGCTTGAGCGTGCCGGGGGAGAGGGGTTGCGAAAGCTCGATGACGACCTCTTCCTCGCCGATCGCCTGCAGTGCGTCGAGAAGATAGCGCGCGTTGAAGGCGATCTCAGGCTCCTCGCCCTCGAGCGCCGCCGGGATCTGCTCCTCGGCATGCCCGACATCCTGCGAGTCGGCGGTGATGGTGAGCATACCGTCGGCGCCGCGCAGGACCACGCGGTTGGCGTCCTCGCGGGCGACGATGAGCATGCGGCGCAGGGTGTCGGTGAAGTCATCCCTGTTGACGGTGACCATCCGGTCGGAGGCGTCGGGGAGGACCTTCTCGTAGTTGGGGAACTGGCCCTCGATCAGACGGGAGGCCACGATGACGCCGCCGATGGTGAATGCGACCTGTGAGTCGGAGAGCGCGATGCCGACGGTGTTGTCGGATTCGGGCTCGATGACACGCAGGACCTCGTTGAGCGCGCGCTCGGAGATGATGGCCGAGCGGCCCTCGTCGATGGGGATGTCGGCGGTCATTCTGCGCAGCGCAAGGCGGTAGGTGTCGGTGGCCACCACATCGATGCCGCCGGGATTGATGTTGAAGAGAGCGCCTGTGAGGATCGGGCGGGTCTCGTCGCGCGAGGTGGCGAAGACCGTCTGTGACAGGATCGCGTGCATGTCGCGCTGCGGGATCTCGAACTGCGCCGGGTCGTCCATCGGCGGGAGCATCTCGAAGTCCGCGGCGGACATGCCGCGGATGCGGAAGCTCGAGCGATCGGAGTTGACTCGAAGCGTGTGCTGCTCGTCGGCCTCGAGAGTGATCTCTTCGCCTGAGAGCGAACCGACGACCTCGGTGAGGAGGCGAGCAGGGACGGTGACGGCGCCCTGATCGGAGATGCTTGCGTCGATCTGCGCCTCGAGGCTGATGAACTCGAGATCGGTCGCCACCAGCCTGAGACCGTCCGAAGTGCTCTCCAGATAGATGTTGTTCTGGACCGGCTGGGTGCTTCGTCCCGAGACACCGTGCGAGACGATCTGCACGCTCTCGTACAACTTTTCCTGGGGGCAGGAGAGGTTCAACATCTCCGGCGGCCTCCTTGGGTAACCCGCGCCACGACTGAGAATACACCGACAAGTTAACCCCATCGGCGGCTGTGCGTCAAGTGTATTCGGCGTGGGCTCGGCAAAGACCTCCATTGCAGGGAGGAGCGAAGCCGAGGACTTGAAGGCCTGATGATACGGAGCTTTCCACGGCAGTAGTAGAAGTGTCTCAGAGTTTAAGTACCTTACTACTACTCCTACTACGGACGTTGAAAGCGTGGAAAGGGGCCACCTGTCCTCGGGTGCTGTCCAGGTTTCGGTGAAGGGAACCCGAAGACGGGTTGTGGAGGGGCGTTGATAACCTGCACCTCCCGCTTTGAATCGGCGAATTGCGGGGCGTGAGGGCCGGGGAGAAGTGGAGAGTTACACACCGGCACGGTCGTGGAGAGCGTGGACTATCCGAGCGGCCCGCCAAAGGGCCGATGAAGAGAATCGCAAGACAAACGACTGAGAATCCGCGGGGTTGTTGACAGTACCCACATCGGGCGGGGGTGGCGAAAGTTGTGCACGCGGAATCTTGCGTGGATTCAAGGTCCTTCAACGTACGGCGGGGACGAGAGCGACGAAAGCAAATGCAGCAACGAAAGCGACGGCGGAAGCGCACCGGGATCTTGCTCGCCGCCGAGGTGACGTCGGGTGGTCGAGATGCCGAAGGACGCACGGGTGGGACGCCCGTGCCACGTGACGGCGGCGACGCGCGTCCGTACACAGTCGGAGCCGGCCTCCGGGAAGGGGGCCGGCTCCGTGTGTGGCCCTGATGAGGGGCAGGACTTACTCGAAAGCAGCCTTGAGATCGTTGATGAGCCAGAGGACCTGCTCATCCTCCTCGATGAGGCCCGCGACCTTGTCGTAGGAGTGGAGGACGGTGGAGTGGTCGCGGCCGCCGAAATGCTCGCCGATGCGCGCGAGGGAGTTGTCTGTGAGTTCGCGGCAGAGGTAGATCGCCACCTGCCGGGCCCACGCGATATCCGCGGAGCGCTTCTTGGAGACGATGTCGTCCTTGGACACGTCCATCTCCACGGAGACCTGGTCGATGATCTCCGCGACGGAGACGCGGCGTTCGGAGGTTGAGGTTGAGTAATCACCGATGATGTCCTCGACGAGCGATCGGCTGATCTTCACTCCGTTTAACGACGCGTATGCGCAGATCTTGAGGAGGGCGCCCTCGAGAACACGGATGTTGGACTCGATCTTGGAGGCGACGTACTCAAGGATGTCGCGCGAGAGTGGTACGCCCTCGGCCTGCGCTTTCTTCTCGAGGATGGCCACGCGTGTCTCGACGTCGGGCACGCGCAGGTCGGCGACGATGCCCATCTCGAGTCGGGAGCGGAGGCGCTCGTTCATCAGTTGCAGATGCCGCGGTGGGCAGTCTGAGGCGATGACGACCTGTCGGTTGGTTTCGTAGAGCGTGTTGAAGGTGTGGAAGAATTCCTCTTCGGACGCGGGGCCCTCGATGGCGGCGATGAACTGGATGTCATCGACCAGCCAGACATCGACGGAGCGGTAGTTCTGCCTGAAGCGGTCGATGGTGTTGTCGCGCATGCACGAGATCATGTGGTTGACGAAGGCCTCGGCGGAGATGTAGACGACCTTCGTCTCCGTCTGATTGCCTATGATCGAGTGGCCGATGGCCTGGATCAGATGGGTCTTGCCAAGGCCGGAGGCTGAGTGGATGAAGAGCGGGTTGTACGCCTGTCCGGGCGACCTTGCGACCTGCACGGCGGCGGCGTGTGCGAAGCGGTTGCAGTCAGCCACGACGAAGTCGTCGAAGGTGTATTTCGGGTTGAGCGGCGATGTGCGCAACTCGCCGGTGGAGTCGGGTACAAGCGACACGGGCGTCGCAGGCGAGGGCCGTGACGCAGGCGGCGGGGCGGCGGCGGATTCGGTCGCTGGTTCGATGGAGGCTGGCGCGGGCGGCGCGGTCTGCTCGGGAGCGCTTTCGGCTACCGGAGCAGGCTCGGGGGCGGCCATGTCGGTCTGCAGCGCCTCGGCCTGAAGCTCCTCGGAGATGACCTCGACCTTCACGGTGACATCGCGCTGTACGACCTCGGTGACGCACTCGTCCATCACGTGTCCGTGATGGCGTTCGAGCCAGTCGCGGGCGAATTCGTTGACGACGCCGAGGCGAAGGTGATCGCCGGAGAATTCGAGGGCGGTCGCGTTGGTGAGGAAACCGTCGTAGGTAGCGGGGCTGACTTTCTCAGCCAGAAGCGGAAGGCTTGCGCGCCAGATCTGCTCCCCCGAGAGCTGTGTTTCACATGCCATAGTTTGCGTACCCGTCCTTTGCCGATGATTGGCGCGTAGCAGGGACCGGTGTGGTCCCGGGGCGGGGTCGGACGAGAGACGTTTCGGGATCGTATCCGTGTGAAACAGGCGCTGCTGCGGTGAACGGCTGCGATGGCTGCTTCGTGGAAAACGTCAGGGCTGTCGGGCGGCTCGTACTATCCCCAGGCCGCTTCTGACAAGCCTCACAGAGTTCTCCACATCATTATCCACACTTGTGGAAAACATCTGTGTCCCTCCCCACGTGGCATGAGTATAGCAGAACCGATGGAGCAATGCAAACGGAATCTGAGAAAATCGTGATTCCTCGCTACGGGCCTATTTCGCGGGCCGGAAGGGATATTTGAGCCGTCGGAGAGTGTTCGTGGAGAGTATTGACAGGAGTGCAAACGTTTTCTACTTTGTTGATAACTTTACTTATGTGGAGGGCTTTGGATAGAGCTACCTGTGTTCAGCGCGCTCGGCCCTGGCGACCTCACGGGTGGCATGAGCGGCCTCGGCGCGCTGGCGGAGCGCTTCGTTCATCTCGCGGAACGACCGGCGCAGGGCCCTCTCGATGAGACTCACCCCGCCCGGGGCGAAGAGACCCGAGAAGCGTTCGCGCTGCTTGAAGCAGACGCGATTGACGCCGGTGGTTTCGATGGTAAAGATGTGCCGACCATCGAAGAGATTCGGGATACCCATCCGTCCGCGCCACCGAAGCTGGCGCTGCGGGTCCACGACGATGACTTTCGGGCGGACGGTGATCCTGGGCATGGAGTGGAAGTCGAGCGTCACGCTCAAGCGCGCGCCCTCCCGGACCTCGCCGTCGATGCGAGTGATGAACGGGTTCCACTCAGGGTAGCTCTCAAAGTTCGTAAGCTGCCACCAGACCTCGGAGGGGCCGGCGGCGATCTCGATCGATTCCTCTATCTCGCGCTCAAACATGGTGGGTAAGAGTTCGAGACGAGGGGCCGGAGTTCCTTTGCGAAAAGACAGGGGAAAGGGAAAAGGGAAAAGGGAA
>JAWLDL010000092.1:0-2474 GCA_041686675.1 Spirochaetia bacterium
CGTGACCTCGATCGCGGCTTCGAAGTTCCCGTTTCGATACAGCTCCAGAGCGTCCTGCCGCTCCTGCGCCCAGAGGCCGCCTGCAACAAACAGCACCGCAAGCAGGAGTAAGAGCCTACGCATTGCCGTCTCCTGCATGCGCCTCTTCCGGACCCATACGACAGGTGCCGTTTATGAGACAGCCGCTCTGCACGAACAGATCGGGCGTGCGGATGTTACCGGTGATACGGGCAGTTTCGAAGAGCTCGAGCCGTGTATGCGCCTGAACGTCGCCTCTCACGCGCCCCTTTACCGACACCGTCTGCGCCTCGATCTTGGCATCGACATTCGCAGTTTCGTTGATAAAGAGATCGCCGGATGAGCGAATCTCCCCGCTGAAGGTCCCTTTTATGAGCAGCGGATCATGAAACACCAGCTCTCCCTCAAACTCAATGTCCTCGGAGAGAACCGTGTCGATGTCCGCCTCGTCTATACTCTTAATGCGCAGATTTGCCATAGCGTGATCGGGGGAAAACGTAGCACCGGCGGCGGGGGGTGTCAAGCTGTGAGAAGCAGCGAATGACCGTTCCTACTACCGGGCCGGCGCCCGACTCGGCTCACATCGAAGTTGTGCACGCCGCCGCAGAGTGCTACGATCGGTTCATGTCGTTGCGCGCACATGCATCGTTCCGCATCGGGGTGGTTGGTTTTCTGCTGCTCGCCTCGATAACAGGCGCGAACGCCGAGGTTCTGCGCCTTCCGCCGGTGGACCCGACGCTTCCATTTGCCGATGACCGTGCCTTCCTCGCCGGCAGCGAAACCTGGGCCGACTACCGCTGGTACACCGACCGCGACGGAACGCCGGAGTTCGGGACGGACTTCGAGCTGGGAGCACGTGCGGAGCTCTACGCGGCCCCGCGATTCGCAGTGAGCGGTATCATCCGCATGCTATACCAGGCGCGGCATCTCGAGGAGTACACCAACCCCTTTGCCTTCTCCCCGCGCCACCTCACCACCGATCTGCGGTTGCTTGCCTCGTATCGGATCGACCCGGTCGTGGCCTACGGCGGCTGGCGGCATGACTGCACACACGAGGTCGACGGCGGGGGCGGACGCACACCGATACATGACGCACTTCTGGCCGGCGCCTCGTACGATGCGCCGGTTCTCGAGTGGCAGCAGCCGGGGCTGTCCTCCCACCTTCGTGTGAACCTCGAAGGTGAAATCAACGTGCCCTCGCTCTTCGTCGAAAGCGCGGCCTTCGTCGATCGCGGACGCGCCACCGGCGGCCTCCGACTCGAGCCGGCCTCCCACGTAGAATACGGGTCGCTCTTCGTCGACGGGTATGTGTCGCTCATTTTCAGGGAAACGGAGGGAACGAACGTGGAGGGCACCGAGTCCCCGGCGGTCGACTGGGCGGCTGCCGTCGGTTACCGCTCGCCGGGCGCTTCGGGGTCGCTTTCGGTGTACTACCGCATCGAGCGCCTCACCGACGCCTGGCTCGATCAGGAGGTCGAGCCCTATCTGCTCTCCTCGGTCGGGGTCCTTCTGCACATGAGGTGAGCGGCGCACGCGGCGCACACTCGCACCACGCCGGCACTCTCTGGTACCCGCTCCGCGTTCCCTACTCTTCGAACTGGGCGAGCACCCGTTCAAGCGATGCCTTGAGCTTGGCGCGCATCTCCGTCGTGTAGGGGTTGTAGCGCTGCAGGTCGAGGAAGAGCTGCAGCGGGTCGTTGCAGGTCTGCTCCACGACTTCGAGTATTTTTCGATAGCCCATGGTGCCGATCGGGCTCGGTTGAACCGAGAGGTCGTCGAGGACCCGACCAATGAAGTGGGTAATGCCCTGGGTGTAGGCAGCCTCGTGGTCGTGCTCGTCGGGGCTCATCCGGATTGTTCGCAGCCCGATGCGACCGAACCAGTCCACCCAGTGCGCTGCGGTCTCCTCGTCGAGGCGCTCCGGCCAGTAGATCATGGGCAGGCCGGCGAGGCCGTCCCCGGCTGAGTCCGGACCGAACATGGGGTGGGTGGCGAGAATGCCGACGCTCTCGGGGACGTGGCGGCGCATCACCTCGACCGGGTAGACCTTCACCGAGCAGGTATCAACGAGCGTGTTGCCGGCTCCGAGGTACGGGGCAAGCTCCCGCACCACCGGCTCCATGGCCGATATCGCCACGCAGAGAAAGATCACATCGCACTCACCGAGCTCGGCGAGGGACACGCGCTCCACCCCCTCAGGGGTAGTGCGCTCGGGATTGCGATTGTAGGCCTTCACCGGGAAGTGCTGTGCGAGAAGCTCCGCCCAGAAAGAGCCGAAGCGTCCGAGACCGTATACGCCGACTTGCATGGGCGAGATAGTAGCGGTTTTCGCCCCGGCGCGCAACGCGGCCACACACGCCACTTTATGGACCCGGCAGAACTTGGTATGATGGCAGATAAACAGCCAAGGAGCGGTACATGGATTTCGTAGAACGCATGCAAGCCAAAGCGAAGGA
>JAWLDL010000092.1:2574-7537 GCA_041686675.1 Spirochaetia bacterium
GCCACTTTATGGACCCGGCAGAACTTGGTATGATGGCAGATAAACAGCCAAGGAGCGGTACATGGATTTCGTAGAACGCATGCAAGCCAAAGCGAAGGAGCTATCCCGCAACCTCGTCCTGCCGGAGGGCCTCGAGCCGCGCACCCTCAAAGCGGCGGCAACCCTGTTGGGTGAGGGGATGGTCGCGTCACTGACGCTCATCGGAGCACCCGACAAGGTACAGGCTGCGGCAAAGAACGAAGGTGCCGATATCTCCGCGGCGACCCTGGTCGATCCCGCATCATCGGAGAAACTCGAGAGCTATGCGACCGAGTACTACGAGCTGCGCAAGCACAAAGGCATGGACATGGAAACGGCAAAGGCTGAAATCGTCGACCCGCTGAAGTGGGGGGCGATGATGGTCCGTCTCGGAGATGCGGATGCCATGGTGGCGGGTGCGGAGAGCTCGACCGCCGACGTGCTTCGCGCCTCCTTCACCATCATCAAGACATCGCCCGGCGTGAAATCGGCCTCCTCATGCTTCGTCATGAAGACTCCCGATCCCAAGTGGGGCGTCGACGGTCATCTCATTTTCTCCGACTGCGCGACAATTCCCGACCCCACCGCGGAGCAGCTCGCCGAGATAGCCATGTCGGCTGCGCAGTCCTGCCGCATCTTCCTCGAAGCCGATCCCGTCGTGGCGATGCTATCCTTCTCCACCAAGGGATCCGCCGACCATGAGCTCGTCGAGAAGGTGCGCGAAGCCCTCGCAATGGTCAAGGAAAAGGCTCCCAACCTTGCAGTTGACGGCGAGCTGCAGCTCGACGCGGCGGTGGTCGAGGGTGTCGGCAAGAAGAAGGCGCCGGACTCGCCGGTTGCCGGTCGGGCCAACGTCCTCGTCTTCCCCGACCTCAATGCCGGAAACATCGGATACAAACTGGTACAACGACTCGGCGGGGCTGAAGCCTACGGGCCCTTCCTGCAGGGATTCGCAAAGCCGGTGAGCGATCTTTCCCGGGGCGCGAGCGTCGAGGACATCGTAAACACCGCGGCCGCCACGCTCTGCCAGGGATAGATCATGGCCAAGAGAGGAACTGCACCATGAGAACGGTAATCTGCGGATACGGTCGAATGGGCCACGAAGTGGAGCGTGTGCTCGAGCGCCGCGGCCACGAGATCGTCGCGCGCATCGATCCCCGCTCTGACGCGGCGGACCATGAGCGGCCGGATGAGGCCAACCTCGCAAATGCGGATGTGGTCATCGAGTTCGCAGACGGCCCATCGGTACTGGAGAACGCACGGGCCTACGCCGCGGCAGGGGTGCCGGCGGTGGTGGGAACGACCGGCTGGACGGGCGACTTCGATGCGGTTCGCGAAGTGGTCTCCGAGGCGGGCATCGGATACCTCATCGGCGCGAACTTCTCCATCGGCGCCAACCTCTTCATGAAGATCGTCACCGATGCAGCTCGTCTGGTGAATCGTATTCCCGACTACGACCTGCTCCTCCACGAGGCGCATCACAAACACAAGAAGGACAGCCCCTCGGGGACGGCGCTCACGCTGGCAACCAAAATCCTCGACGAGGTCGACCGCAAGGACACCCTGGTGACCGAGGTGCTCCATCGCGCCATCGAGGAGAACGAGTTGCAGGTATCGTCGGTGCGCGGGGGCAGCATTCCGGGCACCCACCGCCTCACGCTCGACTCCGAGGCGGATACGATCGAAATCAGTCATGTTGCCCGCAGCCGCGGCGGCTTTGCACTCGGCGCGGTCATGGCAGCGGAATGGGTCCGGGAGCGCAGCGGTTTTCTGACCGTGGACGACTTCCTCGTCGACCTACTTACATAAGCAAGGGGGATACGCATGCTACAGGGCGTCTATACGGCGATGATTACGCCGTTCAGTCAAGATGAGTCGATCGATGAGGGGGCAATCCGCGCGCTCGTCGACTTTCAGATCGAAAAGGGAATCTCCGGCCTCGTGCCGATGGGCACAACCGGTGAGAGCCCGACCGTCGATCACGAGGAAAACCTCGAGGTTGTTCGCATCGTGGTCGAGCAGGCCGCGGGCCGCGTGCCCGTGATTGCGGGTACCGGATCGAACTCCACCCGGGAAGCGGTCGACATGACGATACGTGCCCGGGACCTCGGCGCCACCGCCACCCTGCAGGTGGCCCCGTACTACAACAAGCCGAACCAGGAAGGCTTCTACCGCCACTTCACCACCGTTGCGGATAAGGCCGATCTGCCGGTGCTCGTGTATAACATTCCCGGCCGCACGGGAAAGAACATCGAGAACGATGCGATGCTCCGGATGGCGGAGCACCCCAAGATCATCGGCGTCAAGGAAGCAAGCGGCAGCATGCCCCAGGTGATGGATCTCGCCGCGCGGAAGCCGGCGGACTTCGTGATCCTCGCGGGAGACGACAACCTCGCCCTGCCCATCATGGCCCTCGGCGGCGTGGGAATCGTCTCGGTCGCGAGCAACAGGTTTCCGGCCGAGGTGCAGGAGTTTGCCGCGAAGGCAATTTCCGGAGACCTCGCAGGCGCACGGGAAGACCACTACCGGATGCTCCCATTCTTCAAGGCGCTCTTTGCGGACACCAACCCGATTCCGATCAAATATGCCATGGCGCGTGGCGGCTACTGCAAGGAAGTCTATCGCCTGCCGCTCGTCGCACCGTCCGACGCTGTAAAGAAGGTGGTCGACGACGCGCTCAAGGCTCTCGGAGCCCTGTAAGCCGCTCGGCGACGAGATTCGCGAGCCCCACGACCCGCTCCACCGACAGCGTCTCACCGCGCACCGCCGGGTCTATCCCGGCAGCGGTGAGGAGCGCCCTCGCCTCCTCCCGGGTGAGCGCCCGCCGACGCCCCCCGACCACGAGACCGGCCTGGGTGAGGCTGTTCACCACGGTCTTCCGCCGCGCGTGGAACACTGCCCGGGTTAGGGCCGTAAGCACGGCGGGGTCGGCAATGTCGGGTGCATCGGCGCGGGGGCGAAGCTCCACGAGAGCCGAGGCAACCTCCGGTCGCGGATAGAACGACGACGGCTGTATGCGCATACTCCTCGCTACCGAAAGCCGGGACTGCACGAGAACGGTAAACGCGGAGTAGGTGCGCGTACCCGGGCCTGCGACCATACGATCGGCAACCTCGTCCTGCACCATGACCAGGAACTGATCGGCGATGAGGCCGGCCTCGATGAAGGAGGCAATGATCACCGCTGCCGATGAGTACGGCAGGTTCCCGACGATCGACCGCGGCGGGGGCGTTCCTTCGGCCCGCTCCGGCCAGGTATCGAGGACATCGCCGTCCACGATCTCCAGGTTTTCCCGCCCGCCGAACTCGTCCCGCAAAAGAGCGACGAGCCCGTGATCGATTTCGAATACCGTGAGCTCGACCTCACGATCGAGGAGCAGCTCGGTAAGCGAGCCGACCCCGGGACCGATCTCCCACACGCGCTCGCCGGCCTGAGCCCGCACCCGGGACACGATCGCCCGTCGCACGTTTCCGTCGACCAGGAAGTTCTGGCCCCAGCGTTTCTTGGGGGTGAGGCCGCGGGCGGACAGTGCCTCGGTTACCTCGCGGACTGAGTCCAGGTTCACAGCGGGCCCCACACGGCGTCAGGGTCCTCAGCGGCAGCCACCCGCTCCCCGCCGGTCGGCGCCGCATCGAGTCGGAGGCCTACCGCACCAAGGACGACGACCACGAACGCCGCTGCCACGGGCGCCCATTCAGCGCCCGCATACAGACCGGGAGCGCGCGAGAAAAACTCTCCGGTCGAGAGCAGCGCCTGCTCGAGCGCTGCGAGAACGCCGGAGGCGGCGTCGACGATGAAATCACCTCCCGCAAGCACGGTGGCGGTTGCCCCCACGCTCACCCACACGAAGAGCACTGCAAGCGGCGCCATCACGAGTGTCGCAATCACCCCGACGGGACGCGCGACGCCGAAGGCGGCAAGCAGCAGCGGAAGCGTAGTAAGTTGAGCTCCCACCGATGCCGCAAGCGGGCGACGAAGGACAGCCGGGAGCAGGGGCTGCAGCCGGCGATCGAGTCTACGCCCGATGATGAGAATGCCGGCCAGGGCGGCGAAGGAGAGCTGAAAGGACAGGCCGTCGACCGAGGACGGAGCGGCAACGGCGAGGGCGATGAAGCTCACCGCGAGAATCCGCAGCGGATCGGGCCGTCGGCCGGCCGCCATCGCGGCCGTGGCGAGGGCAAACATGAGTGACGCGCGCGCGAGGGAGGCACGAAAACCCACGACGCCGAGGTAGACGCCGACGAAACCAAGCGCAGCGAACAGGGCCCGCCGACGACCGAGGAACGGCGCGAGCAGCATCACCGACAGCGCGATAAGAATACCGAGGTGCATACCGCTCAGCGCCAGAATGTGTGCGGTGCCGCTGCGGCGCAAGACGTCCTCGGCGTAGGCCGGCGCCCCGTCGGTCCGTCCGAGAAGCAGCGCGCGCGAAAGCCACGCGGCCGGGCCCAGCGCCGACATCGCGCCCTCCACCCGCCGTGCAAGGCGGCCGGTGCTTGCGTCAGCCATGCGAGCCAGGCTTCCTGCCCACCCCCGCTCCACCACGGAGTCCGCGACGAGATAGAGCCCGTGCTCACCGGCGGTGAGGCGCCCCTCCACCCGAAGCCGGCGGCCGCGCGCCGGGGGCCGCTGCAGGCCGTAGACGGGGATCTCGAGGTGCACACCGTACCCGCCTGAGGCGGTCTCGACGTGATCGATCTCCATGGCCGTCGACCAGCCGCCTCTCTCGGCCCGAGGGCGTCCGCGGATCGTCCCTTCGGCAGCACGCACCCCTGTCGGCGCCACCGGCAGATGACGGCGCTCCTCGCCCACCCACATCCCGACCCTGACGCAGGCGCCGACGAGGAGGCCGACCGCGAGCGCAACGGAAACCACGCCCACTCGCACCGCCACCCCGGTCGCGCCGCCGGTCGCGCCGACGCCCGCACCGCCGCGCGCGTCGGAT
>JAWLDL010000093.1:0-7527 GCA_041686675.1 Spirochaetia bacterium
TGGCAGACAAATGATGATTTCTCAGGGGCGTGAATCAGCTTTGTCTGTCGTATTACCAGAAAGGAAACGTACCAAAAGCTCTCACGAGATCCGAGATTGAGGCAATAATAGAGCATTCTATCGCTCGAGTCAAGTGTTCGACGCACATTTGGCCCAAATGGGTCCTGTCATTGGAACTCCGCGGAGAATCGGGTAAGGTGTCCCCCAATCAAGCGCCCGAGGAGAACACACGATGAGCGCACAGCAATGGGACAATCCCCCTGAGATGCAGATCGATACCGATACGCAGTATTTCGCGGTCCTCGATACGACAAAAGGAGAGATCGAGCTCGAGCTCTTTCCCGAGCACGCCCCGAAGACCGTGAATAACTTCGTCTTCCTCGCACAGCAGTCGTTCTACGACGGCGTCACCTTTCACCGGGTCATAGACGATTTCATGGTGCAGACCGGCGACCCCACCGGCACCGGCCGTGGCGGGCCCGGCTATCGCTTCGAGGACGAGACAAAGGGCAACCCGCTCAAGCACGAGACGAAGGTGGCATCAATGGCCAACGCCGGCCCCAACACCAACGGCAGCCAGTTCTTCATCACCCATTCCCCGCAGCCCCACCTCAACGGAAAGCACACGGTCTTCGGCAAGGTGACGAAGGGAGCGGATGTGGTCGATCGCATCGAGAAAGGTGATGTCATACAGAGCGTCGAGGTGCGAAGCGAAAGCTCCTGACCGCGCGGAGCCTGTATCCGGTAATCCGGTCGTGCACATGCGCTTTCAATATTGCGCCTCACATCGAATCCGCCTATTATGCGGCGTAGGGGGATTCAATGCGCAAATTGGTTGTCGTCCTCGTTCTCGTAAGCTTTCTGTTCTCCAGTTGTGTCTCCGCCACGAATGTCACGTTCTACACCGACCCTGCAGGCGCGGAAGTCTATGTTGATAACAGACCGGTCGGCGAGAGCCCCACGAGTAAGCGAATGACCAACGGCGTGTGGGCGGACCCGAGGGTCCGTGTCGAGGCGGAAGGATACAAGTCCCGCAGCACGCGCGTCGACAAGGAAGTCAAGGTGGCCAACCTGGTCCTCGGGCTGCTGTTGTGGTGGCCGGCCCTGCTGTGGGTCCACGGTCCCAAGCCGAACCAGCGCATCGCGCTCTCCCCGCTCGACGACGACACCGAGGCCGCCACCCAGCCCGAGCCCCAGCGTGAGCAGGACAAACCCGTCGTCGCCGAGACCACGACTCAGGGCTCGGAGATCGAGCGTCGCAGTATGGTAGCGATCGAGCGCACCCTCGCAGAGGGCGAGACCATCCGCCTCGGACTGGTGGTTCGCAACGCCGACGGCGACGAGAGCGGGCGACTTGCCGGCCCGTCACGAAACACGCTGACAGGGCGTCTGCTCGAGCGTTTCGGCCCCAACGACTCCTTCCAGCTGGTTGACCGCGACGAAACCGAGGCGATCCTCGAGGAGTACGAGTTCCAGATGAGCGGGCTCGTGGACGAGGGGCAGCTCAATGAGATCGGTCGGCTTGCCGGCATCACCCATCTGCTGGTGGTCGAGTATGCTCGCGACGAGCTGTCGAGCGTGCTCACCGTGGAGGATCGCCGCCGACTCCTCGACGTTCGAAACGGCACCGCCCTCGCGGCCGATACCACCGTGACGACCTTCATCTGGAATGCGGACGCCGTCGAGTATCGCGAGGTAAGCACTACGCACAACGGTCGGCCGGTGCGGATCGAAAACGGGCGGCTGTACCCGGCGGAGTAGCGGCCGCGGCCGGCGGGGCGCGCCTGCGGCCGGCACCCCGGCCGTCCCACGCAGCCCCCGTCGCCCCATCACCAGCCGACGGGATACTCGAAGTAGAAGACGCTTCCCGCCGGACCGGTGGACTCGATACCGATGCGACCGCCGTGGAGCTCCACCACCCGCTTTGCGATGGCAAGGCCCAGTCCGCTGCCTTCGCGCGAAGAGGAGCGGCTGCCCTCACCGACATTGAACCGATCGAAGATCCGCCCCTCCTCTCCCGGCGGCACGCCGCTGCCGGTATCCCGCACGAGGACCCGGACACCGAGCTCGCATTTCTTCACCCCGACTGTAACCGCCCCGCCGACGGGCGTATGGTGCAGCGCGTTCTCCATGAGGTTCGCGAGGCAGCGCTCGGTCAGCTGAACGTCCGCATTGACGATGAAGAGCTCCTGCGGCTCCTCCGCGGTCAATGTGATACCGCGCGCGTCGGCCTCCGGCTGCATCTGCATCACCAGATCATGAGCGAGCTCGGCGAGAGAGAACTCCTCCCGGCGCGGGGCGGAGTCCGAGGCCTCGAGCTTGGAAAGCTCGAAGAGATCGTCGATGAGGCGGCTGAGTCGCGCCGCCCGATCAAGTGTAATGTGTAGATAGCGTCTGCGGTCGGCGGGTTGCAGCTCATCGTCCTTGTCGAGGAGGGTCTCGGTGTAGCCCCGAATGGAGGAGAGAGGGTTTCTCAGGTCATGAGAGATACTTGCGACGAGCGTACGACGGTCCCGGTCCGCCTGTTCGAGCTCGGCAAGATTGGCCTCGATGGTGTCGGCCATGGCGTTGAAGCTCTCGGAAAGCTCGGCTATCTCGTCGCCGCCCGCCTCGCGCGCCCGCGGCGCATAACTCCCGCGCCCGAAGGCCCGGACGGTCTCGGTGAGAGCCTGCAGCCGGCGAGTCAGCACGAAGAATACGAGAAGGCCGACGAAGGCAACGAGCGGCACCGTCACAATGAAAGCGTCACGCACGGCGTCGGAGAGGTAGGCGCTCTCGAGCTCCGCGATCGCGTTGTGGTATCGGGTGCTCTGAAGGACGATGTAGAGGTAGCCGGAGCGCCCACCGCCGAGATCGAGTGGTGCCGCCGAGAAATGGCGCGGTGTTCCGGGGCGCCGCGGGTCGTCACCGTAGATGGGAAGCGGTCGTCCCTCGAGGAAGGCCCGCACCGGGGCAAGGTCGACTCTCTCGAGCCCGAGCTCCCGGGTCCCCTCGGCGAAGAACGCGAGTATGCGGCCGTCGGCGTCGAGCACGTAGATTTCCACCGCGGGGTTCAGGACCATCATGTAGTGGATGACCGACCCCACGTCCTCCGGCCGGCTGCCCTCTGAGAGGTGTGGCTCGATCTCACCAGCCATATCGGCCGCGAGATCCCGGTTCACCCGCTGGTCGATCTCGACCCGCCGCATTTCGAAGGTGCGAAGCGCCACGAGGGCCTGGAGCGCGGCAAGGGCGACGAGCAGAACGAGAAATATAAGCGACAGCCGCACGTAGAAGCG
Source organism: Spirochaetia bacterium (assembly GCA_041686675.1). Taxonomy (GTDB): domain Bacteria; phylum Spirochaetota; class Spirochaetia; order DSM-27196; family PWMO01; genus JAAAOH01. The sequence continues at coordinate 3,279 of JAWLDL010000093.1, forward strand.
TCTGAATAAGCTCATCTCACCCTGCCTCCCCGGAAGCCACGAAGCGATAGCCGTAACCCCAGACCGTCTCGATGAATTGCGGCCGCGAGGGATCGACCTCGATTTTCGACCTCAGGCGGTTCACGTGACTGTTGACGGTGTGGCTGTAACCTTCGTAGCCATATCCCCAGACGATCTCCAGGAGCTTCGCCCGGCTGAACGCCTGTCCCGGATGACGACAGAGAGTCGCGAGGAGATCGAACTCCTTGGCGGTCAGCTCGACCCGGTTCCCATCGAGGGAGACGCTCCTGCGTCCGGTGTCCACGGTGAGCCGACCGAAGTGCTGCGGCTGCTCCTCGACAACGCCGTCGGCACCGCTCGCCGCGCGCGAGATGCGCTCGGTACGCCGCAGGAGAGCCCGCACGCGCGCCATGAGCTCCCGTACGCTGAAGGGCTTGGTGACGTAGTCATCCGCCCCGACCTCGAGGCCCACCACCTTGTCGAGCTCCTCCGATCTGGCGGTAAGCATGAGCACCGGAATGTAGCCGGGCTGTTCGCGAATACGGCGGCACACCTCCAGCCCGTCGAGGCCCGGAAGCATGATGTCGAGCAGCACGAGCGCGTACCCGCCGGCCTGAGCCTTCGCCACGCCGTCCTGCCCGTTACCGGCGCTATCGACCTCCAGGCCGAGATCGCGCAGATGGAGAGAGAGGAGATCCACGATCTCGGTATCGTCCTCGATCACGAGGACAGTCTCAGACTGGCCCATGCCGCCATTCTGCCCTAGTTCCGCTCTCTGTGAAATGCACGCAGGGACATGTGACTGAAGCTTTAGCGGGCCGTGATACTTCCGTGATATCCGGGGCGTACACTCTCTCCTAACACTCGCTCACAGGAGGAATGGTATGAAGCGATTGATGATTCTCGGTTTCGTGGCGTCGCTGGCACTGCTCGGCTGTCAGACCACGGACAAGATGATGGACGACGACATGGATGACGACATGAAGTCGGAACAGATGGAGGAGTCGATGGATAAGGACGATTCGATGGACTCCGACTCGATGTAACTGCGCGTGCGGGCGGTCTGCCGGACGCGGGCCGCCCGTCGATTACTCTGGAGGAAGACATGGGAATACGAATACGAGGCGCCGGGAGGCAACACCGCAAAACGGTTGTTCCACTCCTCGCGGTGCTACTTGCCGTCGCGCTCGCACCCGCGGCGGCCGCCGAGGGATCGGAAGCCCGGGCCACATTTGCCGGCGGATGCTTCTGGTGCATGGAAAAGCCCTTCGATGAGCTCGAGGGCGTCATCTCGACCGTCTCCGGTTACGCCGGCGGCCATCTGGAAGACCCCTCCTACCAGGACGTCACCGCGGGCGGAAGCGGCCATGCCGAGGTCGTGCAGGTAACCTATGACCCCGAGATGGTGAGCTACGAAACGCTTCTCGAAGTGTTCTGGCGCAATGTGGATCCCTTTGACGCCGGCGGGCAGTTCTGCGATCGCGGAAACTCCTATCGAACCGGCATCTTCTACCACTCCGCGGAGCAGGCCCGCCTCGCGCGGCGCAGCAAGAGGGAGATGTCACGGCGGTTCTCCCGCGGGATCGTCACCGAAATCGACACGCTCGAGATGTTCTACCCCGCGGAGGACTATCACCAGAACTACTACAAGCGGAACCCGGTACGCTACCGCTTCTATCGCACCTCCTGCGGCCGCGACCGACGGCTGGAGGAGGTCTGGGGCGATGAGGCCGGCGGGTATGAGATCACGGAGAGCCGCTAAGGCTCTCCCGGCAATGGCACAGAAGAGGAGGATACGTATGAATCGAATCACACTGCGGGCGTCACGAGGCGCCCTGTTGAGAGTATTCGTTGCGGCGGCGGTGATACTTGCCACACCGGCCGTCTTCGGACAAGACTACACCACCCGAATGGGAGACAGCTGGCGGGAGTACCGGCAAATGGTAACGCCGGTGGTCTCCCGGGTGATGGTCGACGGGGAGCCTTGGGTGACGTCGACCGAGAGGTATGATCCGTCGCGGCGCATCATCCATAACCAGGGCGCGGAGGTGGAGTACCCGGTCGAGCTTTCCCGCCGCCAGTGGGAACGCCGGCTCGGCGGGCTCGAATACCACGTTCTCCGTGAGGCCGGCACCGAACGTGCGTTCAGCGGCGATCTCTATGACACGAAGGAGAGGGGCATCTACTACTCCGCGGCGACCGGACAACCACTCTTCAGCTCCGAGGACAAATACGAGTCCGGTACCGGCTGGCCGAGCTTCACAAAGCCGATCACGCCGGACGCGGTGGCGTACAAGTGGGACCGCGGGTTATTCTCTCGCCGCATCGAGGTGGTGGATTCCCTCTCAGGCTCTCATCTCGGTCACGTATTCACCGACGGCCCCCAACCGACAGGACAGCGCTACTGCATGAACTCCGCCGCCCTCATCTTCGTGCCCGAAGGAGGCGACCCGCCCGAGCTGCTGCTGGGGGAGTAACGCAAAATGGATACGACGCAGGCACAGGATGTTTTCCACTTGCTGAAAGCCATTCTCGAGCCGTACGCGGAGCGACTGAACGTGGAGCGGGACGAGCCGGATGACTTCTATCTCGACGCGGGGGTCCACCCGCGAACCGGGAAACCGACGTTCTTCGGAGCCGCCCAGATCAGGAAGAACTACGTGAGTTTTCACCTGATGCCGGTCTACATCTATCCGGAGTTGCTCGACGGCATATCGCAGGAACTGCGCAGGCGCATGCAGGGAAAATCCTGCTTCAACTTCCGCACCGCCGACCGGGCGCTCTTCGAGGAGCTTGCCGCGCTCACCGCCCGCGGCTTCGAGCGCTACCGAGCCGACGGGCTCATCGAAGCCGTCGACCGCTGACGGCCGACGGACGGGGGCCACGGCGCGCGGGCAGGGCAATCCGGGCCGTGGCACCCGACACACAGCACGCGTTCGGATCGGGAAACGTCCGCGATGTCCTGCTATGCAGGCTGGGAAGCCCGTGGAATCGAGCTAAGCTCGTCGTCTATTCGTTGCTGTTCCTCACGAAGGTCGTATTCATCCTGGATACCAAGCCAGAAATCGGCGGAGTTACCGAAATAGGCTGATAGCCGGAGTGCAGTGTCGGCAGTAATGCGGCGGCGTCCCTTTAGAATCTCCGACACCCGAGTTGCCGGCATGTATGTGTCTTTCGCAAGACGGTATGCCGAAATGCCCATTGGTATCAGGAACTCCTCTCGAAGTATTTCCCCGGGCGTAACGTTTGGTATGCGATCCATATCCGCTCCTAATGATAGTCTGTGATTTCCACATCGACAGCGCGACCGTTCTCCCAACGGAAACAAACGCGCCACTGTTGATTGATGCGGATGCTGTGTTGCCCCGCGCGCTTGCCCGAAAGTGCTTCAAGCCGATTGCCAGGCGGTACGCGAAGATCGTTCAGGGATTGAGACCTGTGGATGATGACCAGCTTTCGATAGGCGACCCTTTGAATCTCTGTCGGTAGTCTGCTTGAGAACTCGCGATACCAGATCTTGCGGGTTTCCTTATCCTTGAAGGACTCAATCACTTCGCCTATAGTAACGCATTTCGTCATTAACGTCAAGCGTTACTATCGAGATACCTTGATGTTGATGTAGTGCCCGATCCCGAAACGACCATCTGTAAGCATCATCGTCGTGCTCGATTCGCGCCCAGTTCTCGCACCGTCGCCTTTCCAACGCTCCCCTGCATGTGCATATTATGGGCATGGCACAGGACACAAAATCCATTCGCGAACAGCAGTTCGCAAGCTGGCAGGAAGCACAGAAGAGGGTATCCGCCCTTGTTTCCGATATCGAAGTAGACGGAAAGCCCCTCGTCGCGCAGGTCGAGACCTACGACCCCGACAAGCGGCTCCTGCACCCCGAGCGGGCGGAGGTCCCCTTCCCCGTCTCTCTTTCTCAGGACGCGTGGCGAGAGCGCCTCGAGCCCGCGCAGTTTCACATCCTGCGCGAACAGGGCACGGAGCGCGCCTTCACCGGCGAGCTCAACGGCAACAAGCGCACCGGCGTCTACTACTCCGCCGCAACGGGACAGCCGCTGTTTCATTCCGATGACAAGTTCGAGTCCGGAACGGGATGGCCGAGCTTCACCAAGCCCATCGCGCCGGATGCCGTTGCCTACCGCGTCGACAAGAGCCTGTTCTCCCGACGCATCGAGGTGATGGACTCCCTCTCCGGCTCCCACCTCGGCCACGTCTTCCCCGACGGTCCGAAGCCCACCGG
>JAWLDL010000094.1:0-7507 GCA_041686675.1 Spirochaetia bacterium
GTTCTTCTGGTTCGAGCGTTTCCTCGTCGGGGGGCTCTCCGCAGGTGGGGTAAAGGGCTGAGTTGTGGGACCAGAACAAATCAAAATCATCGAAAGAGTTATCCGCGGACACAACCGCGCAACGGCAATTGAGCGCACGATTTCACGAAAGCGCAGCAACAGCCGCAGTTCACAGGCTTATAGCCGTGCCTTCCGAGGCAACTTGATTCGGAATGCACGCCGATAATGGCGAATGGGTACGGATTCCGGTTGGTTTGTGCCGGGACACGGACACACCTATCCCGAGGAGCGTGGGCGAGGAAGCCGTCGATTCAGCCGATCGGAATCGAATCCCGGTGAGGAGCAGTCTGCCCGCCGCATCGAGACAGAGACTGCGGTGCTCACATAAACATATACGGGCAAGCATTGCTTCCTGCTTCACGCAGAGCGTGGACTCATCGACCGCAACATTGCGCGTTCACGAAAGGTCTTCTCGTCGCTGCGTTCCTGCAAGGGCGTGGGAGATGCGCGTCGTCGTGCAGACCATGTCCAAGTGTGTGTTATCGGCCGTCTTCCGCGACGGCGGGCCCGGGATCCGAATGATGGTACCGGTACCCTGGTCCTCATACCCTGGTAGCGTTTGTTCTCCCGCCTTTCCTCCACTGTGGCGTGTGACGTGTTGAACAGAAGACCATCTGAGCCTCCGTCAATTGAACATATGGTCTCTATATCCGCCCGGATCGACGCTTCGTCCTGGTTTCCGGTTCGTAGCATGTCTATGTCTCGAGTTGGGCGATAACGTAACTGGTCCAGGCTTACGGTGAGAAGCATGGCGCCCTTGAGCACGTAGTCTTGTCGGCACGGCGACATGCCAAGCCGGTAAAGGAATCGCTCGGATACGTAGCGGGTGAGCGTGAGATTATAGTCTTCCTGCCGATCTCTGCTCAGTTTCAGCAGCCGGGCCCGAACGGACGCCGGGATATTCTTTGGTTCTCGTTTCACTGCACAACACTCTCGATATACGGCACCATGACGCTGCGCACCCTGCAAATCTCTGCAAACCGTAGCAGTTCATCCGGACTCACATTCTTCTCCCGTACGGCTTCGCGCAGGGCTTCTATTGCAACGTCGGTTCCGAGCCTGTTCCGGTATTTGAAGCAGTCCGCGACAGTCTTGGCCGGCGAATACACGTTTACCGGCACTGCTTCGATTTGATGCTTCTCAATGCCTGCTGAGAACGCAGGTTCTGAAAAGGTGACGACCTTCACTGGTAGGCCCTCGGTCTTTGGAATACGGGAGGGACGGGAGACGGCAAGCCATACGTGGCGTGGAGTCTGCGTTCCTATCTCGTGAAAGGCAAGCGCAGAGAGAAGGCACACCACGCCGGTTTCGACGAGCAACTGGGCCTCTGCATAGGAGTGGTAACTGTCAACTGCGTAGTCGGAACGGCTATACAGCCCTCGGCCTATCCGTTGAATCTCGCCGGCCTGAACCATGCGCTGGATCGTCTTGCGATCGATCCCATGGCTCACGATCGCGCGGGCTTTGAGAACCGGAGAAGACTCAAAGAGTTCTATTAGGCGCTCCCGCTGGGTTTGAGCTGTCATGTCATAAAGTGTATACGGTTAGCTATAAGTGTCAACAGTTTATGACGGATGGCGTTCCTTCTCGAATCCACGACTTGTATCAGAGACGTACCTACAATAGTATGTACAAGCGACGATTGAGACAGGGGCTATGAACGTCCTGTGGGCTACAAAAACCATGGATGAGCACCGGAACAGGCAAAACCGTGGCTCGTCGGAGAGAATCATGAGCGAGAGAAAAGATCCCAGAGACGATACAAACTACCAGGATGCGCCCGAGGACGTTATCGAAGCGTTGAAGAGTGCAAGGCGGATCGAGGACACCTTGCCGGCCCCCGAGGAACTGGTGCGAAAGAAACAGTCGGTGACCATTCGATTGGATGCCGACGTCGTTGAGTGGTTCAAAGAGCAGGGCGGACAGTATCAGACGCTTATCAACGAGGTATTACGAAGATACAAGGATCACTTCAGCGGTCGACGGGCAAGCTGAAGACTCCGGTGGTGGTTCCTTCTTATGAACAGACTTGGGCGATGCTGGACGTGCGGAACGCACGCCCAGTTTACCCCTGATAGTTCATTCTCAATGAACAGAGTTGGGCGATGCTGGACGTGCGGAACGCACGCCCAGCTTGCAGGTATGGTCTTGTCTTACAAGACAGAGTTGGGCGATGCTGGATTTGAACCAGCGACTTCTACCGTGTGAAGGTAGCACTCTCCCACTGAGTTAATCGCCCGTGACCCGGATACTATAAACAGCACGCCACCTCGCTGTCAATCATTTCCGAACCCTTCCAAGCTGCGGTCCTATCCGTATAATGACGGCCATGAGTGACTCACCACGCCCCTGGATCACCGACGAAGAGGCCCTCCGCTACCACGGGGGCGACCGCCCCGGAAAGATCGAGGTTGTGGCCTCGAAGCCGCTGTCCTCGCAGTACGACCTGTCGCTTGCCTACTCGCCGGGGGTGGCGGCACCCTGTCGCCGGATAGCCGAGAATCCCGACGATTCGTACCGCTACACCGCCCGCGGAAACCTCGTGGCGGTGGTCACCAACGGCACGGCGGTGCTCGGGCTCGGGGCCATCGGCCCCCGGGCGTCGAAGCCGGTGATGGAAGGCAAGGGCGTGCTCTTCAAGCGCTTTGCGGGCATCGATGTCTTCGACCTCGAGCTCGACTGCGAGGATCCGGCGCAGTTTGTCGAGACGGTGGAGCGCCTGCAGGGCGGCTTCGGGGGTATCAACCTCGAAGACATCTCGGCTCCGGCGTGCTTCGAGATCGAGCGGGAGCTCAAAGCGCGATGCGAGATTCCGGTCATGCACGACGACCAGCACGGGACCGCGATCATCTCAGGCGCCGCCCTGCTCAACGCCCTCGAGCTTGCCGGAAAGCGGATCGAGGATACGCGCGTGGTCTTCATCGGGGCGGGCGCAGCGGGGATTGCGAGCGCGCGGTTCTACGCGTCCCTCGGTGTGCGCCGTGAGAACATCATCATGGTGGACGTGCGCGGGGTCATCCGAGCCGACAACGCGGATCCGGCTGAGCCCGCTGCGGAGTTCGCCACGACCCGAAACGTGGGCACCCTCGAGGAGGCCCTCGACGGCGCGGACGTGATGGTCGGACTCTCAGCCGGTGGTCTCATCACGGCGGATCACCTCGCCCGCATGGCCGAGAATCCCATCATCTTTGCCCTGGCGAACCCGGACCCCGAGATCGAGTACGGCGAGGCGCTCGCCGCTCGTCCCGACGCCCTGGTGGCCACCGGCCGAAGTGACCATCCGAACCAGGTGAACAACGTCCTCGGCTTCCCCTACATCTTCCGTGGTGCCCTTGATGTCGGCGCCCGCGAGATCAACGAGGAGATGAAGATCGCCGCAACGCGCGCGCTCGCCCGCCTTGCGCGCGAGCCGGTGCCGGAGACGGTAAGCCGCGTCTACACCGAGGGCGACATCAGCTTCGGTCGCGGGTACCTCATCCCCAAGCCCCTCGACCCGCGGCTTCTCACGAGCGTGGCGCCGGCGGTGGCACGGGCGGCCATCGAGTCGGGTGCGGCACGCTACAGCATTGATGACTGGGCCCACTACGAGGCCGAGCTCCTCGAGCGCGTCGGGATCGGCCAGAAACTGGTCTCGGGGCTCATCACCCAGGCGCGAAAGCATCCCAAGCGCATTATCTTTGCCGAGGCGGAGGACTACGAGGTGCTGAAAGCCGCCCAGATCGTACGGGCACAGGGTATTGCCGAGCCTGTGCTCCTCGGTGACGCCGGGCGGATAGAAGCGCTTGTGAGCGAGCACGGTATCGGGGGGCTCGAAGACTGTGCGCTGATCGACCCGGTGGCCGAGCGCGAGCTTCGCCGCGACTACGCGCGCATCCTCTACGAGAAACGGCACCGAAAGGGCGTAACCTTCGAGGATGCGGTTTCCTTCATGGCCGATCCCAACTACTTCGGAAGCGCGATGCTTGCCCGCGGCGACGCCGACGGCCTGGTCTCGGGACGCACGAGGGAATACCCGAAGATCATTCGTCCTGCTCTCCGTATAGTCGGCCGCGAGGAGGGAGCCGGCCGGGTCGCCGGGATGTATATCGTGAACTCCCGGCGCGGCGTGTACTTCTTTGCCGACACCACCGTCAACCTCGACCCGACGGTCGACGACCTCGTGGACATCATCGCCCTGACCGCGCGCACGGTGTACTTCTTCAACATGGAGCCGGTGGTGGCGGTGGTCTCTCACTCGAACTTCGGCTCGGCGCGAAACGCGGAGTCCGAACGCTCGGCCGCCGCGGTGGCCCGCGCGCGAGAGGAGCTGCCGAATCTCGTGATAGACGGCGAGGTGCAGGCAAACGTCGCCCTCGATCCGGAGCTGCTTGCGGCGAACTATCCTTTCTCGGAGCTCGTGGACAAGCGGGTGAACACTCTCATCTTCCCCTCGCTTTCCTCCGGGAACATCGCCTACAAGCTCATCGGCGCCCTTGGCGGGGCGGAGCTCGTGGGACCGGTGCTTATGGGGATGCAGAAACCCGTGCAGATCCTGCAGCTCGGCTCGAGCGCCCGGGAGATCGTGAATATGGTGGCAATAACGGTCGTTGAGGCGCAGAAGCGGGGCGCCGAGGCAGAGTAGGCCTCAGCACCCCACCGTAACACCCCGGTCGGCTAGCGGCTGTCATATCGCCGGCACGCGCCGGTCTCAGCGCTGAAAGCTGTCCCCCATCAGCTTCGAGTACTCTTCCACCGGCGCACCCTGTATGGCAAGGTCGATGATCTGCTTGCCGAGCGGCAAGAGGTCGTCGCTGTAGTAGCGCTCGAGCTCGGACTTGAAGAACTTGTGAAGGACCTCCGAGCCCCTGTCGAAGCCGTCGTGCCCGACCTCGAGCTGCTCCTCTACCCTCAGCAGGCCCCTGGGGATCTGTTGCCCGTTGACCTTGAGGTTGTCGACGGAGTATCCGAGCAGCGAGCAGCGTGATTCCACGAGCTGGCCCGGCCGGAACCTGAGGTTACCGCGACGGGCGATGTACTCGCGAGCGAGCCACTCGGGTTGGAAGCCGACCTTGTAGGCGCCGATGTACTGATTCGGAATGAGCACGTACTTGGTGCGTGGCGTATCCTTGATGAGCTCGAGCAGCAGATTCGCATGGCGCACCATCTTTCCGGTCGCGAAGGGCCAGTAGGAGCCCACGCCCTCACTCGAGATCCCCTCGGTGGTCACGATACTGGGATTCGAGTGTCCGCGCGGCGCAACGAGGCGCCAGAGCCAGCCGAGGGCGGCAGGCAGAATCTGCAGCATGCCGACGATGCCGTAGTTCGGGTTCTCGTGAGTGCTGGGAGGTGTGCGCACGCCGAAGCTTCTCACATCAACCTCGATCGGACCCTCAACGGTCTTGGGCACGAAGTGACGCGGCATGATGACCCGCGGGTTGGGACAGGGCCTGCCCGGGGCATCCATGGTGTGCTCCCACAGCAGGATTGTCGAGCCCGGCTGTCCCTGGATGTTGAGGAATATCAGCGGCTCGGGTGGGTCGATGGTGAGCTTTTCCAGGTGCGGCTCGGTTCCGTACTCGGTGAGGTGATCTACGCGCAGGAACCAGCCCGCCTCGGCGTCCTCGATTACGAGCTTGCCGTTGTCGTTCTGCAGGTAGGGGGCTGCCAGGGCCATATCGTCGGCCACCGGATTGAGCTCACAGGTGTCCATGAGCTCGAGGTAGTGACGCTCACCGGTGACGGTGTTTTCCCCGAGAAGGATACGTCCGTCTGTCTCGCGATGGATGGCCTGGGTCATCTCGCTCTTGCCGCCTCCGGAGGCACCCTCGTGCATGATGGTGAACTCGTTGTCATACGGCGTAACAAGGCGCACGGCGGAGCTGTGTAGCGTCGTCCATCCCTCTTCTTCGCCGCGATTGAGGAGGAAACCGTACACGCCTTTCTTGGCGCTGGGCCCCGGATAGAGATTGTAGGAGAATAGCTCGTGCATCTTCGGAAGGCGATTGTGCACGACCACCTGCCTCCCCTCGAAATGGGTGTGGCGAAACGGCGGGGCCAGATATATGACGTTGCTCGGCTCGAAGCCCTGCGGAACCTGGTCACGGGGAATGAAGCCCTGCAGATCGGCGAGACCCGCCACGAAGAAGCCCGAATTGTCCGGTCCTACGAGCAGCGAAGGGTATCCCCGGTACTTATCCCCCGACATGAAGGGCAGGACGATGAGTCGCTTCTGCTCTTTGAGCCACTCGAAGGTTTCAGAGCGGGTCGCGTCGAAGCTGGTGCCGAAGCGGTCGGAATACCGGGTCTTGTCGGTGGGACCGTCGTCGGCTATCACCATGGCCTCCGGGTCGCGTCGACGCATGTACTCTTCGGTGTAGTTAACCGCCGCACCGTTCTTGCAGCGGCCGACCGTCGCCTCGACGTAGCGGCCCTTGCCGGCAACGTCATAGGCAACCTCGACGAGGTCGTCGTCGCCCTCGAGGTAGGCGAGCTCGAGGAGATGCTCGCGGCTTTCCGGCACGACGATTTCGACCGACTGCAGGACGTCGGCGAGCTCCTCGGGAAGTGACAGTCGGGATAGTATGGATTTCTGTGCCGTATCGGCCATGTGTTCCTCCGGCGGTGAGTCGAATCGCATATTTATGCAGATTGGAGGGCATTCGGCCCACCTTGCACGAATAATAAAGCAAAACGGTGGCCGGATTCAAGCAGTTATCATCGATTGTCGTGTCAGCGGCGACGGGCCACTGCTTCGGCCCCGCCGGGGCGCCCCTGCCGGGGCACCACCGGGGCCTGCATCAACTCTCCTGCGCGACCTCTTTGATCAGCGTGTAGGGGAAAAAGCCGGTCGCATGCCCGTCGCTCCACTTGATGTAGAGGGCGTAGTTGCCGAGGGGGCGGGTCTCCTCGGGCTTCACGTCCGGGTCGATGTCCTCGTAGTGCACCTTGCGCTCGCCGCTGTGCTCGTCGACGCAGACGGCGCACTGGCAGCTCGACCTGAGCTTCCGGTTTTCCACCGACAGCGTTTCGCCGGAGGGCCAGGTGAGCCGCAGTTCCTTCTCGTCGTAATCGACCTCAGGTTTTTCCAGCCCGAGGGCGAACTCGCCGACCGAGGTCAGCACGCGGGTGGCGAGCGCGTCCACTGCCTCGTCCTCGAGGTGGTGATCCATCGTGCCGCCGTAGGTGTCGTGTGCGAGGGGGAGCTGCGCGAGGATCGGCGTGCCGAACCGCTCCTTGAGGCGCTCCGCCGCGCCCTCACCGAAGATCGCATGGCGGCTGCCGCAATCGGGGCACCGGAAGTAGGCCATGTTCTCCACAACACCGAGCACTGGTACTGAAACCCGGTCGAACATGAGCATCGCCTTGCCGACGTCGGCGAAGGACAAGGCCTGCGGGGTGGTGACGACTACCGCACCATCGAGTTTGACCTGTTGGGTGATGGTCAACTGCCCGGCACCGGCGACGTGCA
>JAWLDL010000095.1:0-7496 GCA_041686675.1 Spirochaetia bacterium
GAGCCTTCGAAATGGCGAAGGCGGGCGATCGGGTGATGCGGGCTGTGTTCGAGGTCCGCTGAGGCGCGCCGCCGGGAGTGCGCGCCCGCGGTTGCCCGGCCCCGACCCGCGGTCTGCCGGCCGGCATACCCGCCCGCGGCTGCCGACGCGCCGGCGCACCTCAGAAGCGGTCCGGCTCCGATCCCTGTCGTACCGTCTCTATCTCCCCGGTCTCGAGGTCCACGATCATCACCTGACCACCATACTCGTGGACCTGGTCGTGGCCGCGGACGACGACGCGAGTCGTGTCCTCGGGAATGTCGATGATCTCAGAGCGCGTGAACTCGCGGGTGCCGTGCGCGTGGAAGAGCTCACGGCGACCGAGCCGGCGCCCGTCCATCGTCTCCACCTGCCACCAGTTCGCGTACCCCGGCTCGCCGTCATCGTCGTGGATGAGGGTGACGTTGAACCGAACACGGCTGCCGTCGAGCTGCTCGAACTCCACCGCCGTCACGTTTGCCTCGCGCAAATCCAGGTCGCCTGACGAGCCGCCCTGGGCGACTGCGAAGCCTGAAATGAGCATGAGCATTGCGAGAAGGGCAACCGTTCTAATCCGAGTGTGCATATCGTCTTCTCCTTATGAAGAAGGTACGGCCTGCGGACGGCTTCGTCACCCCGGGCCGGGCCCCCGGGGTGCTCCCGCTACATGGTAGCGAGGAAGCCACCGTCCACGTAGAGGATGTGGCCGTTTACGAAGCTCGAGCCCTCGGAGGCCAGGAAGACCGCCGGGCCGATGAGCTCGTCGGGGTCTCCCCAGCGGGCGGCGGGGGTGCGGGTCCTGATCCACCCGTCGAACTGGGGGTCGTTCTGCAGCGGCACGGTGAGCTCGGTGGCGAAGAAGCCGGGCCCGATGCCGTTGACCTGAATGTTGTACTGGGCCCATTCGGTCGCCATGGACTGGGTAAGCAGTTTGAGCCCTGCCTTGGATGCGGCGTAGGGCGAGACGGTGTTCCGCGCCTCCTCGGAAGTGAGCGAGCAGGTGTTTACGATCTTCCCGCGCCGCCGTTCGATCATGTGCCGTGCAACGGTGCCGGCCGACCCATTCTCCTGCCGTGCTTGACCGCTCGAGAAACCCGCTCCTATACTCAAATAAGGGAGCCGAATAAGGAGGCGAGCATATGCGGTGCAGGAAGTTTCTCGAGATTCTCAAGCTCGAGCTCGACGACGCCCTCGAGGACTTTGACGCTCTCATCGGCCTCTATCGACAGAAGCACGCCGAGGGGCATCTCACCGACTACGTGCTGCGGCAAAATGTTGCCTTCGTGGAAACCGAGAAGCAGGCGCTCCGCGATTGCAGGCGTGCCCTCGATGAGCGGAATCTTTGCGACGACGCCGTTCTCGAGGACCTCAGGGACGAGCTCGAGAAAGAGATCGACGCGATTATCCACGATCACGATCTGCCGGCGCCCGCCCGTGAGTACATCCGACGGAAAGTCGACAAGGTTTTCCGTTACGTCGGGACCGGCGAGCTCGATCCCGGCTGAAGGGCTTCAGCTTCCCCACAGCTCCTCGAGTCGCTGATCGCGCCCGCAGCCGGTAACGTAGAGCCTGTAGCGCAGCGGATTCTTCCGGTAGTAATCCTGGTGATACTCCTCAGCCCGGTAGAACTCCTCGAGCGGACGGATGTCGGTCTGAATGCGCCGCATGCCGAAGTCGTGGGATTCCGCGATCTCTTCCCGGCTTTCCTCGGCGAGGCGTCGCTGCTCCTCATTGTGGTAGAAGATGGCGCTCGTATACTGCTCGCCGCGATCGCAGAACTGTCCTCCGCCGTCGACGGGGTCGATGTTCACCCAGAAGACTTCGAGGAGCTCTTCATAGCTGACGACGGACGGGTCATAGGTGACCTGCATCACCTCGAGGTGTCCTGTGTTGCCGCTGACGACTTCCTGATAGGTCGGGTCTTCCACGTGGCCACCGGAGTAGCCCGAGACGGTGGATATCACCCCGTCGAGCTCATCGTAGGGGGGCTCCATGCACCAGAAACACCCGCCGGCGAAGGTGGCTTTCGCTTCATCCTGCGCGGCCAGCTGTCCGCCGAATGCGAAGAGCAGCAGAAAAACCGAGAATAGAAGTACGAACGAGCGTAGACGATTCATGATATACCTCCAGGTCCGCGTGGGAATTTAGATATGCTGACCGGAGAAGTCAAAGACCGCACCGCCCCGCGGTGCGGGTGAACGGGCGCCGAGGAGGCGCAGCGGCGAGAAACGCGCGGGCGTTGTTTGCTATGATGTGGTGCCGACCTACGGCGACCAAGGAGGAGCGAATGAAACTGAGAAGGCGAAGGCCCCGGCAGATCGGCGCGCCCCCCGGTCAACTCGAGACTCCGAGTGAGGCGGGCGAAGTCGGTATCTCCCGGTATCGCTATGACGCAAGCCGTGTTCTTGCCGACGGGCCGGCGGATGTCGAGGCCGCTCTCGAAGACCGGTGGGGTGTGACCTGGATAAACCTCGACGGTGTACCGCGAAAGCGGGATCTCGAGCGGATGGCCGATGCCCTCTCCATTCATCCGCTCGTTCTCGAGGACATGCAGGCAAGCGGTCATCGTCCGACCTTCGAGGACTACGGTCACTACCTCTTCGTGGTTTTCACCATGCTGTCATGGAGCGAGGCGGAGCGCGAGATCCGGGAGGAACAGGTTTCACTCCTTCTCTTTGACTCTCTCGTGATAACCGTGCAGCAGCGCGCCGGCGACGTGCTCGAGCCGCTGCGGCGCCGTATTTCCGCAGGCGGCGGGCGGATCCGGCGGATGGGCGCGGACTATCTCGCCTTCGCGCTCCTCGATGTGGTCGTAGACAATTACTATCCGGTCCTCGAGCATATCGACGACGAAATCGTGCACTTGGAAGAGGACACGCTCCGTGACCGGGCCGACGACGACCGTATCTACGGATTGCGGCGTGAGCTCATCGACCTCAGACGGCTCATCCGGCCGCTGAGAAGCGTCCTCGCCGGCCTCAAGAGCGCGGAATCGGACCTCATCACCGAGGACGTGCGTCCCTTCCTTGCCGACCTGCACGACAACGGGATCGGGGTGCTCGAGACCTTCGAGGTCCTGCGCGATCATATTGCCGCGGTCACCGAGCTCCTCGCCTCACGGCTGAGCACGAATCTCAATGTCGTTATGAAAACTCTGACGGTGATTGCGTCGATTTTCATTCCGCTCACCTTCATTGCCGGCATCTACGGAATGAACTTTGCGTACATGCCGGAGCTCGCCTGGCGCTACGGGTACTTCGCCGTGCTCGGGGTCATGGCGTTGGTTGCGGTGGTCATGGTTCTCCTGTTCCGTCGCCGCCGGTGGATCTGACCGGCGACGGCCCGGGATCACTTGCCCATCGTGATCTGAGCGGTATACTTCCCCGCAGTGCATTTCAACGAGTACATATCACGACTGCGCGCGCGGCTGACCTCGGCGCTTCCCGGCCTCGAGACACAACGGCTGATGGCTCCCGACGGGCGGCTGACGGTGGGACACGAAGCGGAGCCACATGACGCAAAACACGGCGCGGTGCTCATCATCCTCCTCGATCGCGGGACGGGTCCGGAGCTGCCGCTCATCGTTCGCGCCGACGACGGCGGTACCCACGGCGGGCAGATCGGCCTGCCGGGCGGCGGTTTCGAGGAGGGCGATGAGTTTCCCACGGGTACCGCACTGCGCGAGGCGGAGGAGGAAATTGCCGCAGCGCCACAGCAGGTTGACGTGCTCGGCGCGCTTACGCCGCTCTATATCCAGGTGAGCAACTACCGCATAACGCCGGTTGTGGGTGCCTACGCCGGCGACCCGGGATGGTTTTCACCGAATCCCACCGAAGTGGCGCGGATCATCATTGCCGGCGTGGATGAGCTCATGGCCGGACATGCGTACCGCACCGTGGACGCGCGCGGTACGCCGCTGCACGTGCCGGCCTACGGCCTGAAGGAGGTGGACGTGTGGGGCGCAACGGCGATGATGCTCAGCGAGTTCTTTGCCGTGCACCGCGAGGTGCGCGGCCGTTAGGCTCCGAACTTGTCCAGCCGAATGGCGTTTGCCATGGCGATCGGCATGAGGCTGCTTCCGCGCAGGCGCGGCCCCAGTCCGCCGGTGATGCAGGCACGCTCGCCGAAGCTCTTGACGCCGTCGGGGCGGCAGTAGGCGGAGTTGATCAGAACCGGCACCGGTTGCCACCCGTGGTTGACGAGTTTCCACGGGGTGGAGTGATCTCCGGTGACCATGAGCACGTCCGGGTTGAGCTCCCGAAGCTGTGGCAGCGCTTCGTCGACGTGCTCGATGGCATCCACCTTGGTGTCGAACTCACCGTCCTCTCCGGCTTTATCCGGCTTCTTCACGTGGACGAAAAAGAAATCGTAATTGTTCCAGTTTTCTTTCAGCGCCTCGAACTTCGTCTCCGGCTCGCTGCCGCCCTCGAGCGCCGTCATCCCGAGGAGCCTGCCGAGGCCCCGGTACATGGGATAGTCGGCTATGCAGGCAGCGCGGGTGCCGTAGACCTCCTCGAAGGAGGGCCAGCCGGGAAGCTGCGCGAAGCCCCGCAGAAGCACCATGTTTGCCGGCTCGCGTCCGGCGAGCTTCTCCCGTGCCTTGTCAACGAACTCCTTCGCAAGACGCGCCGTCTTCGCTGCGTCGTCGTCCGCAGGCTTGGGGTCGAGCGGAGAGAGACCGACCGCGTGCGGATCGGTATCCGCGACGTTCTCGGAGAGTCCGGCGCCGCGGAAGACGACGAGGAACCGGTGCTCCTTTATTGTCCGCACCTCCACCTCGCCCTCGGAAAGCTCGATCTGTTGAAGCAGCTCGCAGAGGTCGCGGTTCTTCTCAGTGGAAATGCGACCGGCGCGGCGGTCGGTGATCGAGCCATCGGCGCCGACGGTGCAGAAGTTACCGCGGCAGGCGACGTCACCGGGCTGAAGCTCGAAGTCCACACCCATCGCCGCCAGCACGCCGCGTCCGACCTGGTAGTCCAGCGGGTCGTAGCCGAAGAGCGCGAGATGCGCAGGGCCGCTACCCGGCGTGATCCCCGGGCCGACCGGCTCATGCAGGCCGCAGATACTCTCCGCGGCGAGGGCATCGAGATGCGGGGTTCGCGCCGCTTCGAGCTCGGTCAGCCCGTCGCTCTCACGCGGAAGCCCGCCGAGCCCGTCGAGCACGAGTAGAACCACTTTGCTGTCCGAGCGCTTGTGAAGTGATTGAATGACACTGAGATCCATAAGGTCCTCCTTGGTCAGGTTGCGGCTATTCAGGTTGCTGCCGCTGCAAGTCTGTTTCGCGCGGGGCAGCGCTCCGGCTCGGTGTAGTGAAAGCATCGCGGGCGGCAGTCTTCGCATATCGCAATGTCGTCAGGCCTTCCCTCGATGGTCTTTCGGGCCCATCCGGGGTCGGCGAGGATACCGCGGCCCACGGCCACCAGATCGCACATATCGTCCTCCAGCGCCGTATCAGCCTGCTGCGGCGTCTTGATACCGCCGATACCGATCACCGGCACGGCAACCCGCTCGGCGACCGGTTTCGCCAGCTGAAGCAACGGCTCGTAGGGCGATTCCGGGTCCGCCGATGGCGACACGGACCGCACGTACCAGCTCGACGAGGAAGCGAAGGCGCTTCTCGAAGCTCCCGCCCCAGCCGTCGCGGCGTCGGTTCGTGCGCGGGGAGAGGAACTGTGAGCCGAGGTAGCCGTGTGCGCCATGCAACTCGATCAGCTTGAATCCGGCTTCTCCCGCGCGGCCGGCGGCGGCCGAGAAATCACCTATAATCCGACGGATATCCTCATCGGAGAGCTCGCGTTTGGAATCATCCATCTCCTCCGTCTTCGATACGACCAGTGGCTCCAGCCCGTAGGTCCGGCTCGTGTTCGTCCGTCCGCCGGCATGCACGAGCTGTATCCCGGGAAGCGATCCCGTGGCGGTGATGGTGTCGGCGAGCTTCGCCACGCCCGGTAGTTGCGCGTCGTCGAAGAGGCCGAGCTCGGTTGCCGCCAGCCGCCCCTCGGGCGAGACGGCGGTCGCCTCCACGATGGTGATGCCCGCGCCACCGGATTCACGATAGTGGTCGAGGTGATCGTTGGTCACCAGCCCGTCACGGCCGGCCCGCCATATGACCATGGGCGGCATGACCAGGCGGTTCTTGAGTTGATCTATGCCGAGCGGGAAGGGCGAGAGCAGGGTGGAGTAGCTCACAGGGCGTTCCTCCTTTAGAGCGCCGAGAAGGTTCGCACGCTTCCGCGCACGAAGTAGAAACCGATGATCCCCGCGGCAAGCAGTTTGAGCAGGGTTGCGAGCACGGTGCCCTTGAAGACCCCCATGGCGGCTTTCATCGGTTTGCGGTTCTCCGGATTGAAGATGACCTCGAAGGCGAGTGCCCCGAGAAACGCGCCGATTATCATCCCGAAGGGCGGAAAGAAGATCGTGCCGATGAGCATCCCGAGAACGCTCCCCCAGACACCGGCCCGGCCCGCGCCTGCACGTCGGGAGCTCATGGCCGGCAGCACCGAATCCATAACGGTCGTTCCGATCGCCAGCACGGCGAGAATGATGAGGGTCGAGAGCGCGTAGAGATCCCATCCGCCGGCGAGGGAGATCAGCACGATCGCCAGATAACTCACGATGGGCCCCGGGAGTACGGGCACAATACATCCTATCAAGCCTGCGACGACCGCCACGGAGCCGAGAACGGTCATGAGAATGCTCATTGCCATGTATCTAGTGTACTGAACTAGCGCCGATGCGTCCAAGCGTGTAGCGGCCTTCCCTTGACCTCACCGCATCTCAGGGGTATGACAGGGCAGGAGGATTCGCATGCCGTTCTTCAAGCTTTCCGACAGTAAACCGGAGACCCTCTTCGGGTCTCTCACCAAACGCCTCGCAGCCTACGGCGGCGGGTTGATGGCGGTGCAGGTGCACCTGCCTGCAGGCTCCGTGGCTCCGGAGCATCGTCATCCGCATGAACAGATCACCTACGTCATCCACGGACGCGTTTCATATCGCATAGGTGATGAGACGCGCGAGCTCGGCGAAGGAGACTCCACCTACATTCCCGGCGATACCGAGCATGAGGTCACCGCCCTCGAGGACACGCTTGTGGTGGACGTGTTTTCGCCGCAGCGGGAGGATTTTCTCCCGGCAAGTTGAGCGCCCGAGCCTCATTCCTGGGTGCGAACGGTCCTCAGATACTGCTCATAGCTCATGAGATCGTGGTTTACCGAGTCGTGCTCCATCACCACGCTGTTTCGCCGCTCCTTCGCCCGGTAGAGAGCCCGGTCGGCGTGCTCGACCGCCTCATCGAGACTTTCGTGGGAACCGCCGGCCACCACGCCGATGGAAAAGGTTCCGCAGGCCGCACCCTTCTCTTCCTGCACACCGCGCACCGGTTCGTAGAGCTCACTTTCGCTAACGCGCTTCTCCTGCAGATGACGCAGGCGCTCGGCGAGCAGGACCGCGGAGTGCAGCGATGCCTGGACGAAGAGGAT
>JAWLDL010000096.1:0-7487 GCA_041686675.1 Spirochaetia bacterium
CAGAATTGCCCTTCTGCATGACGGCATGATTGCAGCGGCCGGCACCCCCCGGAACGTTTCGCGGTCCGCGCACCAAATGGTGCAGAAGTTTATCACCAGCTCGTTCGGCTCCCTCGACGTATAGGAACGGAGGCCCTCATTATGACGAATCTGGCCAAGATCGGTCTGTTCTTCCTGGTTATCGGCGTAAGCAGCGTCGGCTACATCCTCATGACCGTCGACAATATCGCCGGGGGAAACGGCTATGTCATCACCGTCTTCATGGAAGATGCATCCGGTCTCATCGAGGACGCCGGCGTGAAGATGGCCGGTGTCGACGTGGGCCAGATACGGTCTATCGAGTTACAGGACGGACGCGCCAGGCTCACCCTCGAGATCCGGGAGGACGTGGAGATATACCCCGATGCCAGCGTGCAGAAGCGGCCGTCTTCGGTGCTCGGGAACAGCGTACTCGCGATCAATCCCGGCAACCGGACCGGCGCCCCCGTGGAAGCAGGGTTCACCGTCCGAACCGTCGAGAGCGGACCCGACCTGAGCGCCGCGCTCGGCTCGGTAGAGGACGTGGGGACTGAAGCCGCGTTGCTCATTCGGGAGCTTCGGAGTCAGCTCGCAACCGACGGCACCTATGAAGACTTGGACGCCATCATGAATAACCTTCGGGCCACGAGCGAAACGACACGCGTGCTCCTCGAGCAGAATCTCCGGCTGCTCACGGGAACACTGGAATCCATCGACGAGGTGGTCGGGCAGGTGAACACGCGAAGCAACGATGAGCTCGAGCGCGTTTCCCGGATTCTTGCGAGCACCGCGGTCGTCGCCGAGCGTCTGGAGACGATATTCGTCGAGAACGATGAGCGTATTGCCCGATCACTCGAGGACGTTCAGGCATCTCTCGCCTCTCTTGACCGAACGCTTCAGACGGTGGAATCATCGGCTCTCGACGTGAAGTCGGCCACCGACCACGTCTCGCGCGGCGAGGGAACGCTCGGGAAAGTGGTCTACGATGATGAGCTCTACGATCGTGTCAACAACATCGCCGACGGCGCGGAGCAGATCGTGAACAGACTCACAGGGCTCGGGTTACAGGTGGGATACGAGGGGGCGTATCTTACCCAGGCAGGCACTGCCCGGAACGACTTTCATCTTCGACTGCTGCCACGGTCCGGCACGGAGACGCCGGCACGCCCCCGAAAGTACTATGAGCTCGGCGTGATCGATACGCCGGACGGCGTCACCGAGACGGTGACCACCGAGGTTAATACGACTGAATCGGGCGCGGATCCCGAGTATACCGAAACCACGGAGACGACCACCGACGGCGTTCGGATAACAGCACTGCTCGCGCGCCGGTGGGGTCCGGTGACCCTGCGCGGAGGGCTCATAGAAAGTTCCGGCGGCTTCGGGGTGGACATCGCACCCCTCGATCAGCTCGAGGTATCTGCGGAGATGTTCGAGTTCGGCGATGCCGTTCCCAATCTTCGCGCGTATGGGACCGTCTATCCCTTCTTCGACCCGGAGGCGGACAATCCGCTTCAGTGGCTGTTCGTCAGCGGGGGTGTCGAGGAAGCGCTTGGCGCGCAGCGGGACTACTTCGTGGGTGGTGGACTTCGCTTCACCGATCAGGATCTTCAGGGGCTTGTCGGTCTGGCGCCGCTCGCGACCGGGCAGTAGGTGGCCCGGGGTGGAAGATCGTAGAGCCACTTACGGGCGTGCTTCGCGATCCTGCAAGAGCACCAACCTGGGCTTCTTCTGTGTGGCCGTGCTACTCTGCCTCCGCGATCACGGTGAGAGCCTCCGAACCACCTCGCACGGCGTCTACCGGCACACGACCATCCAGCGTGGCAAACCGGGCTCCCTTGGAGACTGACAGCCCAAGCAAATAGACGTCGGTGAGCTGACGTGGGGTGAGGTTCGCCATTGAGCAGAATATGTCATGGTCTCTGATAGAGATATCCTCGGAGATGAACTGAGCGTTGGGCAATTCCAGCATGTCGCGCAGGTCAACGGCGGCTCTTTCAGGGCTGCCGGGCCCGCCGGGATACGCGGGGTGCCCGTAGATACGCAGGAATCCGTTCTCCACAAGAGGACAGAAAAGCAGGCGCTCACTGCTCACGCGATCGAGCCACTCACTCACCGTAGCATACGCCTCATGCCAGGGGTCTGTCCGCGCAATGAGTACGTTCACATCAAGAAGATACCCCACGCGGCCTAAACCCCTTCTTCTTCGCGGAGGCGATTGACGAACTCATTGGTGACGACCGTTTGCTCACCTGTCGGACGCTTGAGCACCGGCCAGCCTCTCTCGTCGATATAGGAATGCCGCTCCTGCTCGGCTTGCTGCCGTGACACGGCAGACTGTCGATCCGCTTCGCCGGCAAGCTCGCGCTCAATTCCATGCACTACGAGCTCGCGGATCGTAACACCCGACTGAGCGGCTCGAACCTTCAGACGCCTGTAGAGAGCTTCAGGCAGGTCGATCGTCGTCTTCATAAAAGCCATATTCCCATATTCCTGTATCGCTGTAAACCGCTATTTTTAGAGGTCATTTGCGTACGAACCGGAACAGCTTCGATTCAAACGGGCCGAGAGGACCGACGACCAGGTGACCGCGCTCGGGCCGCGTCTCCTCGCCCGACCACACCTCCTGTAGCACATTCCAGTCACCGGGAGGTCCGGCGTCCCAGATTATGTTCACGGTTTTCGCCTCCGCGTGTATCGCCGAAAGCGGCACATGTACGGTCTTGCCGCGCTTCGGCCCCATATTGAAAACGCCGAGATAGCCCGCGGTATTCAGCAGAATGGCGGGGAGTTCCTGCTCCATCATGTCCCACGGCAGCAGCCGCCCGGTGAAACACTCGCCGGCGATCCGCTGTATGGTCGTTATCTCAGCCAGCGTCTCAGCTGCCAGGCGCTCGAAATCATCCGAGTACAACAGCAGCCCGCCCGTGAGCGCAAGCGCATTGATCTGGCTGAGGCGCTGAGCAGGCGTGAGCTTCGTGCCGCCGGTGCGAAGCATGAGGGAGTCGGGATCATTCAGCCACAGGGCCCGGTGCATGGGGCCGCGCAGCACGCTGTTTCGTATGGCGTTTCGAACGCCGACCATGGCCCCGGTGCGCAGGATCGCTCCCTTCTTCTCGATCCAGTACCCGCCCGTATCCGGGCCGACGCGCATCGCGTCCACGGTACCGATCCCCGTGACGAGGGGCATCCCGCAGCCGACGAGGAAGACCTCGTCGCTCGTGGCCGCCTCGGCCTCCTCCCGAATCATCTCCATCCCCCGCCGCAACACCTCTGCGCGGGAGAGCTCCAGATCGTGATGCGTGCCGCCCCGCAGACATGCGCCGAAGAGAAAATCGCACTTGAGATAGGGATAGCCCCACTCGCCGACAAGGGTGCGAATGACGCGGCGAATGTACTCCTCGAACCGGGGGTTGGTTACGTCGAGCCCGTAGTAGAAGCGCCCCCGCCAGAAGAAGTTGAACCCGGCAACGATCCGCCGGCCGTGCTCATCCCGCAGGACATACTCCGGATGGGTTGCGAGAAGCTCCGACCGGCGCGAGGCCACGAAGGGTGCAATCCACAGGCCGGGGCGGAAGCCCGCATCGCGAATCGTATCCGCGAGGCGGCGCATCTCACCGTCGAAGTCCCGCCGGAGGCGCAGCCAGTCGCCCACCGCCTCCTCGTAGCCGTCATCGATCTGAATGAAGTCTATGCGGGCACCGTGCTCGTCCCGCGCGCGCCTCGCCGCCTCGATGTTGCGGGTGATGATATCGGGGGTGATGCGGGTGTAGTAGTAGTACCAGCTGCTCCATCCGTGGACGTTCTCCGCCGGCACGCGAGGCGCTGCCGTGCGCCGCAGCTCCCGGAAGTATCTGTGCTGCAGGCTGTGGGTGGTCCCGCGCGCGATGATGATTGCCGAAAGCGATACGGTCCGACCCGGCGGAATGAGCTTCCTGCCGAAGTCATAGGTCAGCTCGAAGTAGCTCTGCTTCGAGCCGTGGCGGTAGAGATTCAACTTGATATAGAAGAACTGATCAAACGGCGCGTCCTGCCCCACGAGGAAGCTCTCTCCGGTCGATCGATCGGTTATGAGCGCATACATCTCCGAGCTGAACACACCTGGCACATTCGATGGGAGGTTCGCGAGGTTACTCGAGGCAAGGCTCACGAGCTGAAGCCACGGACGCAGGGGCTTGTCCTTCGGGAGGTAACTGCGCACCGTTGACCAGCTCTGATACCCGTTCCTCAGGAAGGACAGACGGGAGGCGTCGAGGGAGGCGACATAGCTGTGGATGCCCGCCCCTGCGGGGAACATGAGCCGGGTGACGCGGATCGACCCCTCCGATACGTTGGTGAGCTCGAAGGACAGTCGACTTCCGAAGCCGGGGATGTCCTTCCAGGTTCCCACGAGCCGCGCATACTCGTTTTCGAAGTGAAGCTGTGCCCGGGTTCCGGTGTCCCTGCGCTCGAGCGCAAAAGTTCGGCGGGTGATGCCGAACTTGAGCTTGAGAATCGGGGCGAGCTCCACCTGGTCCCAGGAGATCCGTCGTTCGGCTTTGCTCTCACCCTGCCCGCCACTCATGTTCCCACGCCCCCGCTCCTATCCTCGTGTGCCGCTGCCCGTGAAGAGCGCTGCCGCCTTCGCCGCTTCAATCGGATGGTCGCCGACCGCCGTCTCGTCGGAGAGCACGACACCGGCAAAGCCCGCCGCAAGCAGCTCGTAGAGCTGTACGACCTCGGCCCGTGTCGGTTGGGGCTCGCGCGTCATATGCTCGAGCACCTGCCCCGCCATGAGACAGGAGAGCGGAAGATCGGCCACGCGCGCCGCCACCCTGTGAACGGCACGTGCCATCTCCGCGAGCCCCACCTCGGCACCGAGGTCGCCGCGACAGAGCCACAACTCGTCGGAAGAGGAGGCAATGGTGTCGACATCGGCCACGGCGCTCGCGCGCTCGAGCTTTGCCGCCAGGCGCAGCTCCCTGCCGGCCTCGGCCCGGTAGGCCGCCATCTCCGTTCCGTCGCGGACGTAGGAAATCGCTATCTCCACACCCGGGAATCGGCGTGCCTCGGCGAGAATCCGTCGATCCTTCTCGCTGAGGGATTCCCGGCGGAAATCCGTCCTGGCGAGGGTGATCCCCTTTGCCGCGGCAACCGGCCCGCCCGTGGTGACACGCGCGCGGGCCCGTCCCGCGTCTTCGTCGAGGTCTTCGATCTCCAGGTGAACCCGGGCGTCGTTGACCAGGATGCGCCCGTCGCTGCGGGCGGCGGCAGTGAAGAAATCCTCGTGCGGGACGGCCAGGACGAGCTCCGGTCCCCGGGCGCCGCCGGCACCCCGGGGCACGCTGCCCGGCCCTCGGGAGCCGCCGCCGGCGGCGGCTGTCGCGGTCTCGGCCCCGTCGCCGAGCTCGAGTACCACCACCTCGCCTGCGGCAAGGTCCCGGCCCGCCACCCGGCCGAGGCGCCACTTGCTCCCCTGCAGATCGAGCACCACGGGCACTGCCACACCCCACTCCGTCGAGAAACCCGCCAGGCGCTCGAGCCAGACGGTAAGCTCGTCCGGGCCGAGGTGAGAGGTGTTCAGGCGGAAGCGGGTCGCGCCGGCCTCGGAGAGAGCCCGCCAGGAATCGGCTGAGGCGGTGGCCGGACCCAGGGTGGTGACGATGTCGTATCCGTGCGCAAAGGGGTCGGTCGGCATGAGTGCGAGCCTACCGCGAATGCGGCCGGCGTATCTACAACCGTGTTGCCGCACGATTGCGGTGTCGCCGGATTCTGTTGCCGCAGCGCGCGGGCGGGCGGTATTCTTCCCCCCATGCATCACGAGGTCATCATTGTGGGCGCCGGGCCCATCGGACTGGAGATCGGCGCGGCGCTGGAGCGAGTCGGCCGGGATTACATCATTCTGGAGCGCGGGCAGCTGGCCCAGACCATCGTCGACTGGCCTCCCATGAGCCGCTTCTTCAGTTCGCCCGAGCGGATGGCAATTGCCGGTGTGCCCTTCCACACGCTTCACCAGCAGCTTGCCCCGAAGGAAGAGTACCTCGCCTATCTCCGCACGGTCGCCGAGGTCTTCGACCTTCGCCTGCATCTCTACGAAACGGTGCATCGCGCAGAGCGGCGACCGCAAGGCGGCTTTTCCATCGAGTCTGCGGGCACCTATGCGCCGGACGCCACCCGCAGCTACACCTGTGACCATCTCGTGCTTGCAACCGGAGACATGGCGGCGCCGAACCGCCTCGGGATTCCCGGCGAGGACCTTCCCCACGTCTCGCACTTCTTCGAGGATCCTCACCGGTACTTTCGCCAGCGACTGCTTGTAGTGGGCGGGCGAAACTCAGCTGTTGAGGCCGCCATCAGGGCATGGCGCGCCGGCGCGGAGGTTGCGGTGAGCTACCGCAGGGCCTCCTTCGACAGTGAACGCCTCTACTCCAGGCACCACCTCGAGATAACGCTTCTCGCCGGCAAGGGCCGCATCGAGACCCACCTCCAGACCGTTCCCGCCGCCATCGTGCCCGGAGGCGCAACTCTTGCCGAGGTAGACGAGGAGCTCAGGCCAACGGGGGCCGTCAGGGAGATCGAGGCGGATTTCGTCTTTCTTGCCACCGGCTACAGAGAGGACTACTCCCTGCTGCACGAGCTCGGCGCCCGCTTCGACGGCACTCCGGCCCTTCCCGTCCTCGACGATGGGAGTATGGAGACAAGTGTTCCCGGGCTCTACGTCGCGGGAACCGCGATCGGCCACAAGCGCGACGGGTACACGACATTCGTTGGCACCTCACACGACCACGCCCGAAAGATCGTCTCGCGCATCACCGGTGATCTCGCCCCCGAGGAGATCGTCTCGGGGACCGTCCCGCGCAGGTACTACCCGTTCACGAGCAAGGATATCCAGCCGGAGTGATCACCCCTCTCCCTCGGCCGCCCCGGTTCCCTCCACGAGCTCACCGCCGTTGATTTCCGCACCGCTGAATCGGCGCTTCTCGTCGAAACGAAACAGCGCGTCGGCGCGCCCGAGGGTGCGAGGGCCGGTGATGACCTTGCGCGAGAAGTACCCGCCGTTTTTGTAGTCGGGCACGAGCTCCTGCCGCGGGATGAGACGGATCTCCACGACCTCGCCCGTCTGAGTGAGACGCACGTAGAAGTACAGACCTTCATCGCCCTTGTGGCGACCACGAGCGGGTTTCACGGTGCCACCGGCCCCACGTTCTCCGCCGCCGGCCCCGTCACCGCCGTTCGAACCGTCGTGTTTCGAGCCACCACCGAAGAGCTTGCGTGCGAGATCGCCCAAGAGTCCCATGCTGTTTCCCCCTCTCCCTCCAACGATTGACCGCCACCGGCATCCTGTCAACACCGGGCGTTGGTATTCTCTCGCGCCCCCGATCTCTGGTACCTTGGTCGCCATGTCATTACCCGGAGCCTATCGCACAGCGGACGGCATCATCGTCCCTGCAGTCACGACAGAAGAGATGCGCGAGCTCGACGCAATCGCG
>JAWLDL010000097.1:0-7380 GCA_041686675.1 Spirochaetia bacterium
CCGGGAGCAGCTCCTCCTCTGACGGGGGCGGCTGCGGGGCGTGAAACACAAAGGTCGGTGCGGGCCACGACGAGGGAGGCGCTGCGCCCTCCTCTGACTGCCGGGCCGCTTCCCGCGGGGCCGGCGGCTGCTGCGCGGGCGGCTGCTGCGCCGGCGGCTGCTGCGCGGGCTGCTGATGTATGTGATACGTCTGCGACGGAGGCGGGTTCTGGGGCGGCGGGTACTGCGGCGCCGGGTACTGGGGGTACTGTGGCGGCAGCTGAGCCGGGTACGGAGGCGGAGGCGGAGGCTGGCGGTACTGAGGCTCAGCCTCGTTGTGCCAGGGTGAGGCGCCGGGATGCTCGGGGGGCGGATAGCTCGGCGGCCCGGAGGCAGCCGGCTGCCACTGGGGCGGAGACTCGCGCCGCTCGCCCTCGGCCATCCTCAACAGCGACGGATAGTGCTCGTGAGCGGAAAGGGCCTCCCAGTCCGGCTCTTCAGGCGGCTCCTCCTCGACCTCCTCGGTGTCCTGCTCGAAGTGCTCGGCGGTAAAGTCGAGAATCGGAATCGAGTCCTCCTCGAGTCCGGCGAGCTCATCGATCTCCATCTCGGCCTTCACCTCTTTGGCCTCGCCCTCCTCGGCTTCCCGCGCCAGGTCGCCCAGCTTCTCGAGGTTACGTTGCCATGCCTCGTTGTGGTCGGCCTGATAGGTGCTGACGATGTCCTCGTAAATCGCGAGGCTCTCATTGATGGCCGAGAGGTCCTCCGGATTCGCGCGGTTGCCCTGCAGGCTTATGAGCTCCTCGGCCGAGTAAAGCGCCTGGTCGCGCTCACCCTGCGCCCGATACGCCCTGGCGAGGTGGGAGAGCACCGCGCCATGCTCGGGATACTCGGTCCGCAGTTTCTGCAGGAGGCGCACGGCTGCATCGACTTTGCCCCGCGCGATAAGGATGTCGGCGCGCAGCAGGTGCCCCTCGGGATCATCCGGCACCCGCTCGAGGTAGCCTTTGAGCTCGTGTGCCGCCTCCTCGTAGCGCTCCTCGGATACGAAGAAGCGCGCAAGGTCGAGGCGATGCCGTTGGTGCCCCGGATCCGCGGCCTCCAACCGTTGGAAGCAGTCTTTGGCCTCCTCCTCACGCCCGGTGCGGAAATACACCAGCCCGAGGAGGTGCAGCGCGCTCGGATCGTCGTGCTCGAGGCGGAGCACGGTGTCGAGCTCCTCCTCGGCCTCCCACAGCCGGTCGCGCGCAGCAAGGCTCTCCGCACGGGCCCGCCGGAAGTCCACGCGATCGGGAAAGGCGGATACCACCTCCCCCAGCACCTCGGGCACGTCCTCGCGGTCGTCGCGGCCCGAGAGCACGAGGACAATATTGCGCGCCGCGTGCTCGTATCGGGGATTCAGGCGAAGCGCCTCACGAAGATGATCGACGGCGGCATCGAGCTCCCCGCGCTGCATCTGTATCGTCGCTGCATTGTTGTGAGCGATTGCGTTCTCGGGGTCGATACGGAGGATCTCCTGGTAGGAGCGCAGCGACTCCTCGAGACGACCGAGGCGGTCGAGGACCACGCCGCGGTTTATCAGCGCATCGACCCATCCGGGACGGCTGCGCAAGGCGCGGCCGAAGGATTCCGCGGCCGCGTCGAGATCGCCCTCCCGCTCCTGGGCCAGACCGATGTTGTAGTGCAGCCCGGGATGATTCGGGTCGTGGTACAGCCCGCGCTGGAAGACATCGCGGGCCTTCGTGTGGTCGCCCTGCGCCGCAAGCAGATTCCCGAGATTGTTGTATGCCGGCAGGAATGCAGGATCGAGCTCGATTGCCTTCTCATAGGCAGCGGCCGCCTCGTCAATATCACCGGCGACCTTGTAGACGTTTGCGAGGTTGTAGCGCAGGTCGGCCCGGTCGGGGTTCAGGTTGATCGCCGAGCGAATGGCCTTCAGGGCGTCCCCGAAACGACCGAGACGGCGGTACATGATTCCCAGGTTGTTGAACGCCTCCGCATTCTCCCGGTCCTGCTCGATGGCGGCCGAAAACTCCCGCGCCGCGGCGCCGATTTCGCCCTGCTGCGCGAGCACCGAGCCGAGGAGGATGTGAGCCTGCGGTTGAGAGCCGTCGGACTCGAGCAGCTGCTCGAGGAGCTCCCGCGCTGCGGAGTAGTCGCCGATGCGATACGCGTTTCGGGCTCGATGTAAAGCGCTGTCGGACTGCACGATCTATCTCCCGAGGCGAGACGGTCTCGCCGTCACCTCAGAAGATAACACGCTTTCGCCGGTCGTGCTCGATGCATCCCGCGATGCGACGGCGAAGAAGTACAGCGTGCCGTTGTCCAGTCCGTCTATCGTGACCTCCGTCCGGTCGTCCATCGCCACCGGTGAATCTCCGATGGTTGCCTCCGTCCCGAAGTAGCGCCCCGATCGCGTACCGTAGAAGACGGTGTAGCCCTCCAGATCGGCGTCCGGAACCCCTTCCCAGCGCAGCGTGACCTCGCCGTCCCCCGGAATCGCCACGATCCTCGCGGGGGGCGAGGGCGGGAGGTCGGGCTCGTATACCACGCGGATATCCACCAGCCGCGGAGTTCGGCTCCGCTCACCGCCGGGATACAGCTCGGCGCGCACCTGCACGAACCGCCCCTGAGCCGTCGGCTCGAGCTCCCGACCCGGCTCGAACGGAATCCACCCGTCGTCGTCGCCGGCCGTTTCCAGGGACATCCGCGAGCTCGCGCTGCGGTAGTAGAAGTGCACCGCCGTCGTCCCGGGAGCGATGAACTCCGCATCGAGGCGCACGATGCGCGCACCCGACGAGTCGAGGTCGATCGGCCGCGTCACGGCGGTTCCGCCGCTCTGCGGGTAGAGCCCCGGTGCCGGTGGCTCGCGAAGTGATGAGGAAATTCGCAGCTCATCGAGAAATCCCACCAGGTTTCGTCCCACCTCGACGAGGTCCTCGGAGGCGTCGCCGATATAGGGGACGTGCACGGCCCCGCGCTCGGTCCCCGAGGATGTGGCGTAGGTTATGTCCTCCACCCTGCCGTCGCGAAGGTACTCGAGCATGCCGGTGGAGCTGTCGTAGCGCAGCATGTGGTGTTGCCACGTGCGCGGCACGAGATCCGTCCTGCTCGAGAGAGAGACCTCGGACTCCGACTGATCGGGCGGGAGGAATACATTCGTGAATCGCCACTGCAGGCGGCGGTTCGAGACCGCGGCCCTGATCTCCTGCGGCACGATATCGGTGCGCGCCAGGCTGCGCCCGCCTTCCCACAGGAGAACCGTCTCGCCTTCGGCGGTGCGCGTGGGATAGAGCCAGAACTCCATGCTGAAGTCACCCCATACGCGCCCCGGCGTGAACAGCGTGTCACCGACGGGACGCAGCCTCAGATGTCCTGCCTGCGGGGAGAAGACGCCGGAACCGGTGCCCCGCCGTGCGAGCCGATCGGTCGTACGGGCGGGACCCTCGAGACGGTAGTTTCCGCTCATGTCGCGGTTGCGGGGCTCGTCGAAGTGCAGCAGCAGATCGGTCTCGGCGTCCGTGAGGTAGACCGCACCGGCCAGTCGTACCTCGGGATTTCCCCGCCGCCCGCTGCGAAGCTCGACCCCCGTGCGCACGAGAAGCTCCTGCCAGCCCATGTCTCCGCCGACGCGCACGACACGTTCCTGCGCGGTAAGCGCCGACGCGAGGAGCACTATCACGATTGTGATTGCAGTTTGTTTTCCAGCCATGGCTTCTTACATTAGTATCGTCAAAGATGAGCGGGACCCAAGCCTCTCCACGAGAACAACTCAAGGCATCAATCGCCGACTTCCCGACTTCCGCGGGCGTCTACGTCATGAAGGACGCCTCGGACAAGGTGATGTACGTGGGAAAAGCGAAGAATCTGCGCAACCGCGTGCGTTCCTACTTCAACGCCGGCAAGGACGTGAAAACGTCGCTGCTCGTGCGCCGCGTCGTGCACATCGAGTACATCGTCACGCGCAACGAGTACGAGGCCCTGCTTCTCGAGAACAACCTCATCAAAAAGTGGAAGCCACGGTACAACATCAACCTGAAAGACGGGAAGACCTACCCCGTCATTCGCATCACCAACGATGAGTGGCCCCGGGTCTTCAAGACGCGCAACATGGTGCAGGACGGCTCCGCCTACTACGGCCCCTTTGCGAGCGTCACCCATCTCGACCGATACCTCGAGCTCATCGAGCGCCTCTACCCGCTTCGCAAGTGCCGCGGCCCGATCAAGCCGCGCGAGCATCCCTGCCTCTACTGGCACATCGGTCGCTGCGCAGCAGTGTGTGCCGGAAAGACCTCCAAAGAGGAGTACGAGCGGCGCATCGAGGGGATCAAGCGGCTGCTCTCGGGCGAGACCGAGGAGCTCAAACGGGATCTCGAGACCCGCATGAAGGGCGCATCGGAGGAGCTCGAGTTCGAGCGTGCCGCCGACTACCGCGACATCCTGCAGTCGATAGAGGCCCTGGAATCCGAGCAGCAGGTCATCGACTTCGACCCCGACATCCGTGACTACGTGGGCTATGCCGTCGAGGGAGACATGGCAACCTTTGTGGTGTTTCAGATGCGCGCCGGCAAGCTCATCGGCACCGACATGTTCTCGAGCCGTGTCTTCGGCTCCGAGGAGGAGGACCTCGAGCAGTTCGTGCTGCAGTACTACGGGACCAAAGGATCGGTGCCGGACAAGCTCTATCTTCCTGTCGCCTTAGAGCGCGGGCGTCTCGAGCGATACTTCGCCGACCAGCATGACCGCCACGTTTCCATATCCGTCCCGCAGGAGACCCGTGACCGCTCCATCCAGCGCATGGCGGCGGAGAATGCGCGCCAGGATCTCGAGAAGCGCGTGCGCGAGCGCGGCAACCTCCCCGCCCTGCGCGAGCTCGAGAAGGTGCTCGATCTCTCCGGGCCGCCCCTACGCATCGAGGGCTTCGACATTGCTCACCTTGACGGCAAGTATCCCGTCGCCTCTATGGTCTCCTTCGCAAACGGAGTCCCGGACAAGTCCCAGTACCGCAAGTTCCACGTGAAGCACCTCGAGGGCAACATCGACGACTTCGAAGCGATGCGGGAGGTCGTCGCCCGGCGCT
Source organism: Spirochaetia bacterium (assembly GCA_041686675.1). Classification (GTDB taxonomy): domain Bacteria; phylum Spirochaetota; class Spirochaetia; order DSM-27196; family PWMO01; genus JAAAOH01. The sequence continues at coordinate 5,060 of JAWLDL010000097.1, forward strand.
ACACGCGTGTGCTCAACGAAAAGCTGCCTCGCCCCGATCTCATTCTCGTGGACGGCGGCAAGGGCCAGGTGAGCGCGGCCGTCGAGATCCTCGACTCCCTCGGGCTCGGCGACATCACCGTGATCGGCCTCGCCAAGCGCAACGAGGAAATCTTCACCCGCGGGAGCTCGGAACCCGTAGTGCTTCCCGAGGGCTCGGCGCCCCTGCGGGTACTGCAGGCCGTCCGCGACGAGGCGCATCGCTTCGCCACCACGTTTCGCTCACGCCTGCAGCAGAAGACGCTCTCCCTCGAAACACTGCAATCGGTGCCGGGCATCGGCGAGAAACGCGGCCGGCGCATCATCCAGGCCTTCGGCTCACTGGAAGCGGTGGCGGAGACGCCGCCGGATATCATTGCGAAGACGGTGGGCATTCCCGAGGAAAAGGCGAAAGAGGTCGTGCGGGCGATCACCGGCGACGAATAGCCGGGGGTGTTCGCTGATGCCGGCCGCGCTCCCGCCGGCCGCGCTCAGTCCGCCGCGACCCCGCCGGCTTCCACCACCCGGCCGTCTGTAACGACGATGGCGTACACAAGCCGATCGAGCAGGAGCTCATGCGCGCGCGCCGAGTGGGCGCGGAGGTCGGCATCGGTGTCGGTGGCCCGCACGAGGATGCGCTCGATTGCCTCCGCCGAGTACGCCGAGAGGGCAGCCGAGTAGAGGCGCTGGTTGCGCTTGCCGCGAATGTTCAGCGTCCGGAAGGCTTCGTCGGCGGAGTAGTTGCGGTCGGTGAGCGTCGCGAGGGAGTGGAGCTTTCGCAGCTGCCACAGCAGGCCGGCAAGGATCGACTGTGGCGAGTTGTCGCTTGAGAGCAGGAGCTTTCGCAGAAGCTCGAGCGATCCCTCGAGGTCCCGGTCGGCGATGGCCCGAAACAGGGTGAAGACGTTCTCTTCCTTGCTGTGGTAGAGGTAGGTCTCCACCTCGTCGGCGGTGAGTCGGCCGTTCTCGCCGACGAAGAGCGCGAGGCGACCGGCGGCACGTTTGAGGTCCAGGGTATTGTTGTCGACGAGCTCGAGGATGAGCTCCACGGCATCCTCGTCCACATCGACACGCTGGCGCCGAAAGAAGGTGTTGAGCCAGTCCCGCTTCTGATTCTCGAACATCTCCCAGAAGATCTTCCGATTGTCCTCCGGAATCCGCTTCGTCCAGTCCTTCCGCGAGCGCGGATCCTTGATGCGAAACTCGTCGCTCACCAGCACGAGCGTGCCGCTGTCGGAGGGATGATCGAGATAGCTTTCGAGGAGGTCGAGGTCCTCCTTGCGCTTTATCTGCTCCACGCCGTGAATGATCACAAGAGTATGCCCGGCAAACAGGCTGCCGCTTCGAAGCAGCGAGAGTGCCTCCTGCACGGGCGTCTCGAAGGCGTAGAAGCGATGCTCCTCGACCTCCGTCCCATCCGCCTGTTTGGCGGCGAGTTCGCGGATGCGCTGAACCTCTCGAGCTTTCTCCCCCTGCTCGGGACCGAGAAGAAGATAGGCGCGGCCGTTACTCATAGCTTCGAATCAGATGAACGAGCTTGCCGAGCAGGCGCACATTCTGGGTATAGATCGAGTTATAGGCGGGGTTCTCGGCGTCGAGGCGCACGCGATTCTTCTCTTTGTAGAAACGTTTCAGCGTCACCGCCTCGTCCACCATCGCAACGACGATCTCGCCGTTGTCGGCCACGTTCTGATGGGCAAAAATCCCGATGTCGCCGCTGAAGATCCCGGCGCCTTCCATACTGTCACCGCTGATCTGCAGGGCGAAGTACTGCTTCTTCCCGAGAAAATCGCGCGGCAGTTTGATTTCACCGTCGTGGTTTTCGTCGGCAAAGAGCGGACGTCCCGCCGCGACACGCCCGAGGAGGGGTACCGAGACAAACTCGTCGGTGACGGGCTCGTCGGACTCGAGCACTTCGATGGTGCGGGACCTGTTGGTGTTGAGGGCGATGAATTGCTTTCTCTCGAGCGCCTTCACGTGATCGTAGGCGCCTTTGACCGAGATGCCGAAGTTCGTGGAGATCTCACGAATGGTGGGCGGATACTTGTGGCGAGAGACGAAGCCCTTGATGAAGCTCAGAACTTCCTGCTGACGCTTTGTTATCCCCTTCATTTATGCATCTCGATTCCAAACTTTTTTATCTTGCCATGCAGATTGCTCGGATACACACCCAGCGCCTGCGCAGCCCTGGAGATGTTATAGCCGTTCTCTTCGAGCTTCTGCACAATATACTTCCGCTCGAACCTGTCACGCGCCTCGCCGAGCCCCATGCCCTCGTACTCGGCAAGCTCACCCGACTCCGGC
>JAWLDL010000098.1:0-7339 GCA_041686675.1 Spirochaetia bacterium
CAGTATCAGGCCAAGGGCTGCGGCGGCCACCCCCACGCGGCCGCGGCGCAGGTAGGGCCGTACGTCGATTCGCTCGTCGTGATAGAGGCGATCCTCGACATCGAGGCGGAGCCGGAGCTCGCCGACGCGGTCAACAGAGGAGCGCAGTCTCAGGAGGGCTCGTCGATTGGGGAAGGCGGGGAGGTTTCGGACATCCATCGTGGCGAGCTCTGTGCGCCTGTTTCCTCGCAGCACGTAGAGCCGCACCAGGGCGCGACGCTGGCCGCGCTCGATCGCGGCGAGGTCCATGGTGCCGGAGGCGCCGTAGGCGAGCGGCATGACCTCGACGATCCGCGAGTTATCGATCTCTACCCCGAGCCGTGCATCACGCATGTCAAGCAGTTCCTCTCAACAAGTATCCCAGAGGATTCGCCCATTTGCAACACTGCTGACATGCAGGCACGGAATTGGCTATTGTACGCAGGATATGGACGACCGGTTTCGCATTGCATTCATCAGCGGCAAGCTCGGCGACGTGGACGGCGTGTCGCTCGAGGTCAACAAGTGGGTCGACACGCTCTCGGACCTCGGCCACGAGGTCTTCACCGTCGCCGGCAAATATGCGAGCAGTGTGCCGCACGTGGTGGACGATCGGCAGTTGCTCCTCGAGCGCATCCGGTTCAACTCGCCGCAGCAGGATCACTACGAGCGCTTCGCCTTTCCGCATCTCAGCAAACGGCCGCCACATCTCAATCAGGAGACCCTCGAGATGCTCGTCGATCAGCTCGAGTCGGACGGCAAGGAGGTGGCCGGTATCCTGCAGGAGTACGTGCAGGCACACGACATCGACGTCATCATCGCCGAGAACACGAACGCCATGCCGATGACCCTCGTCGGAGGCATGGCCCTTCACAAGCTCGCAACCGATCAACGGATGGCGACGATCTTCCATCACCATGACTTCTGGTGGGAGCGAAGCCGCTTCAGCAACAATCACATCGAGCGCGTGCTCAACCGTATCATGCCGCCGGTGGACCTCGGCCTCGAGCACGTGGTCATCTCCTCCTACGCGGCCCACATTCTCTCCTCACTGAAGAGGGTGCGACCGCATATCATCCCCAACTGTGAGGACTTTGATCACCCGGTGCGCATGGACGAATACAACGCCAACTTCCGCGCCGACCTCGGATTCGGCGAGGACGAGCTGCTCGTCGTCCAGCCGACCCGCATCGTGCCGCGCAAGCGCATACAGGACTCCGTGGCGCTCGTGGGAAAGCTCCTGCGTCGCTATCCCGAGTACCGGGGCAGGACGCACTACATCGTCTCCCTTTACCAGGGTGACGAGCCCGAGGAGGATTACATCCGCGAGATCAGCGAGGCGGCCGAGCGAAACGACGTGCCCCTGCATCTCATTGCCGACCGCGTTGCCTCGGTCCGGGGAACCGATGCGGAGGGGAGGCGACTGTTCACCAACCGGGACGTTCTGGCGAATGCCGACCTGGTGACCTATCTGCCCATATGGGAAGGGTTCGGCAACGCCCTGCTCGAGGCGGTGGCCGCTCGGGTGCCGTTGGTGACCACCACCTATCTCGTCTACAAGACCGACATCATGCCGAGCGGCCTCGAAAACGTCGAGATCCGCGACCGCTACGACGAGCACGGCGACCTCATCATCCCCGATGAGGCGCTCGACGAGATTCACTACCTCGTCACCCATCCCGAAGAACGCCGTGCGCGGGTGGAACGTAACTTCGAAATCGGACGGGCGGAGTTCAGTCTGTCACGGCTCTCCGAGCGGCTCGAGGCGGTCCTCGCCGACTACGGAGACGAGATCCGCGCCTCGCGCAAACGGCTGCGAAAGACCAAGGCGCGCTATTCGGTCTGATCGGAGGCGAGTGTGTGCACCGTGGGCCGGCGCTTGTGCCGCCGGTACATGACCCAGAGAAACACCGCCCCCACAGCCAGCATGATGAGGCTCAGGACCTGCCCCATCGTGAGATTCAGAACGCTCACGAAGAGCTCCGGCGGGTTCGGCCGTGAGGAGAGCTGGACGACGAAGTCCATGCCGGGGTCGGGCTGGCGGAAATACTCGAGGACGAAGCGGAAGAAGGCATAGCCGACCACGTAGAGCCCGAGAAGTGCCCCGCGGAAGAGTCTGCGCTTTCGAAACACGAACCACAGCAGGGCCCACAGCACGATTCCCTCGAAAAAGGCCTCATAGAGCTGGGAGGGATGGCGAGGCAGGTTGATGAGCAGGGTGCCGGGATCGATCTCCATACCCACTTCCGCGGCAATGCGCCGCGCCCACTCGTGGCTTGCGGCGACCGGGCGCGCGGTGGGGAACACCATGCCCCAGGCCGCCGTCGTGACGCGACCGTAGAGCTCGCCGTTTATGAAGTTGCCGAGACGGCCGAGGGTGTAGCCGAGCGGCGCCGCGGCGGCCACCACGTCGGCCCAGGCGACGAAATCGATCTTCCGACGTCGTGTGAACAGGAGGGCCGCAAGAACACCGCCGAGAAGCCCCCCGTGGTAGCTCATCCCCTGCAGCCCCGTGAAGCCCATGTTCTCGTCGAAGGGCCAGAAGATGAGCCAGGGGTGGGTCAGGTAGTAGGCTGTATCGGCATAGACCAGGGTCGCGAACACCCGGCCACCGATGAGCAGCCCCACGATGGCCCAGAAGAAGAGGTCGAGGATCTCTTCGGTCTGCACCGACGGGTCGCGGCGGCGGATTTCATGACGGAACAGGAAGAAGGTGATGATGAACGCGAGCAGGTACATCACCCCGTACCAGCGAATGGGAAGGCCCGGAATGACGCGTGGGTCGAGCCACTCGGGATATGAGATATAGGCAAGCATGGTTACCGTCCTTCTGAGTTTTCAGTTTGCGAGATCGGGATGCGTGTGAGGCGCCCGGTCTGTTCGTCGAAGGAGATCACGACGGCTTTCTCCGGCGCGGTGAACTCCATGGTGCGCCCGTGGCTTTCGATGCGGACGCCGGGAAAGATCGTGCCCTGTATGCGCAGCTCGGAGGGATAGTGCTCCTCGAACTTCTCGCGAAGCGTGAACAGGCGCACGCTGCGCTGCTCGATCATCTTCAGGAGCTTTTTCTTCTCTTTACGCAGTTCCTCGAGGCGCTCGCGGTCGCCTGACTCCTCCCGCATCGCCATGTCGTCTTTGGTGATCTTGAGCTTGAGCTGCTCGATCTCCTTCTCTTCCTTCTCGATACGATCGGCGATGAGGTAGTCCTGTCCGAAGGAGATCTCGGTGGCGACACCACGGCTCGAGCCGAGATTCTGCGCCTGCAGACCCTTTCGCACCCGAACGCGCCCGCCGACGACGGAGCCTTTGTCGGACTGGAAGCGGAGAGTGCCGTTGCACTTGACCGTGGAGTGCATGCAGCCGCTCTTCATGTTGATGTCGCCGACCGAGAGCAGGGTGGCCTGTTCGGCAAAGGCGACCTGAATGCGGGCCTTCGATCGCAACACCGCCTTGCCGGCGCCCTTTACGCCCTGCTTGAGGATGATGTCTCCCTCGGCGGAGAGGAGACAGGCTTCGGCGCCCTCGGCGATACGGATGTCTCCGTTTGCAAACACGTAGTAGCCGGCGTCCACGGCGCCTTTGACGTACACTGAGCCCGGAAACTTGACGTTCCCGGTCTCAACGCCGACGTTCCCCTTGATGGTGCGCGCGGGGCGGACGTCGATGCTCGAACGGTCGGCCGCGAGCTCACCGCTTACGGTAGCCACGACGAGGGTGCTGCCGTCTCCCTGTTCCTCCGCGCGAACGTTCTGGCCGAGCTGTATGTCGCCGGTGGCGGTCTTTTTCGGCTCGATCTTCGCTCCGGTGACGTCGTAGCCCGGTGACGGCTCCTCAGGTGGGGGCGGAATCCGCAAGAGCTTCGTACCCTTCGTCACGACCGTCACCTGATCGTGATGCTTGTGGTCGACCGTGCCGTCCTCTTTGACGGTGAAGCCCTTGCCGGAGGCGAGGCGCACGAGATACTGCGGCGATCGGCTTTCCACCGACTGGGGCTCCGTTCCCTGCGCGACCACCGCGCGGAATACCGGGCCCTCCTCGCTCGCATGTCGCACGGCCTCGAGGATGGCATCTCCGTCGATGCCGTAGCGTACGCCGGCCTCCTCGACCGCCCGCCGCGCGTCGTCCACCGACAGTCGGGTTCCCGTGCCTTCGCCCTCGAAGAGCGAGAGGAAGGCCTGCATTCTGTCGTTGGCGATTTCGGCCCTTATTTCGGCGTCCTTGTGCGGGCGCACCCGCATGCGTATGACACCGGCTTCCTCGTCCGTGGTCTCTTCGAAAATGCCGTCGCGGCCGGCAACGATGACGTTATCTTTCTTCTCGAGATTCTCGTAGAGCTTCAGCTCCGGTGCGTGCCCCGCGGGGGCCGGTATGGCCGCGCCGTAGACGTCCACGCCGGGCGTGCCCTCGACTTCCGGCGGCACCGCGGCGACCCGCTGCTCGGCGGATACCCGCGCGGTACGCTGCACATCGGAGATGGGGAACTCGGCGAGGGATTTTATGCCGGCGAGGAGCTCGGGGTGTTCGGTCGCGCGGCGCTTGAGCTGCTCCACGACCTCGTCGGCAAGAAAACGGACCGAGAACTCGATTTCGCGGTCGGGTCCGGGCACAGGGGCCTTGCCCTCGGAGAGGACATAGCCGTAGAGGTCGCTCTCGGGGCCGTTGTAGAAGGCCATGATGTCCGCTTTGACCTTCTCGAACCTCATGCCCTTGAGCTTGCTTTCCCGCAGCGCGTTGCCGAGAGCCTTGAGATCGAGGGCCTTGCCCCGGCCGCGTCCCTTGCTGACGTTGAGGACCGCCTTGCGCTTCTCCTCGAGCACCACGATGTCGTAGCTCGCATCGCGGCTCGTCGTGATGGGTACGCCCTCGACGGGGTTCCCGCTCTCGATTGCATGGCGGATGAGGTCGGAGATCTCCTCCTCGCCTATGAGGGAGTCGGTGTCGAACCCCTTTTCCTCGGCGGCGGCGATTACCTCGTCGGCCGTCGGGGGCGAGTGTGAGGTATCACCGGGGTTGAAGGAGAAGTAGCAGGTGGCCTGATCGTCGGAGAGGGTCACCTCCCAGTCGTGGAGGCGATGCGGCACGACATCGAGCCAGTTGCTGCCCTTGCGAAGGAAGCCGGTGTCTTCCGCAAACACCTCCTCACCACGGCGTGCAGCGTGCGAGCCGATGTAGAAGTTGGGGTCCGCGGGAACACGGGGATGGATAATCTCGCCGAACAGACTGCGACCCGGTATCCCGGTTTCCTTAGGGATCACATCGCCGATCTTCTCACCTTCCTGTACGTACCCGGTCTCCTCCACGGTGGGATCGACGTATACCCGCTCGGGCACGGTCTGGGTCTCGACGACCTCCACCGTCTCCTCCTTCGGGGACTGAAACGGAAGCCTGGACTTTCTCTGTACGGTTTTCTTCTTCTTTATGCGCTTCTTGCGCTCGAAGACGATTTCCGGCGGGCCTGCCCCTGCTATCGTCTGCTCCGCGGCCTGCTTCAGATCCTCGGGGACGGGATGCTCGCGCAGGTGAATGCGCTCGGGCTTCGGCTGCTCCGGGCGCAGTCCCTCGGCGACGACGACTTCGGCGGTTCCGCCCTGCTTGCGGGCCTTCTTTGCCGCGTCGGCGAGCTTCCGGCTGACGTCGGAGGCGTCGTAGCCCTCCTGCACGCCGCGATCTGTGAGCAGCTTCACGACGTCCGCGCCGGTCCACGTCTCGCCGTCGGGCTTCGGCGTAACCCGGAGTCGTGCCTCGACCCCGTCGTCGTCGATGAGAAGCTCGATAGTTCCCGAAATCGTGCCGTCGCTCTTCGCCATCTCAGGATCTCAGGTCCGATAGCCCTGCTGAATCGCCTTCACCAGCTTTGACTTATACAGCATGTTCTCCTTGCGGAGGTGCCGGATCTCGAGCTGCTGGTTCTTGATAGTCTCTATGAGGTCGCCGGTCGTCAATGTGCCGCTGTGCAGCAGCTCCTCGACGTAGCTCTGTTTGGTATCGAAATCCGCTGAGGCCTCCATGTCGGCCTCCTCATAGCTCTCGTCGATGGTGTCCACCGCGAGCGGCCCCTCGTCTTCCGTCTCGAGCTCCACGAGCTTGTCGGCAATCCGGTAGACCGCCTGGGAGATGATGGACTGAGGCTTGTATCTGATAATGGGCAGGGCCGATGCGAGCGCGATGTCCTGCAGATCGTCACGGTAGATGACGCCGAGATGCTCGAGATCGAGGTTGAGGTACTGTCGGCAGGAGCGGCGCAGGCGATGCGCCTTGTCGGCATCCTTGGGGTCCTCGAGCATGTTCAGCACGATGCGCGGCTGAAACCTGCGAAGCGAAGCCTCGAGCTTCGCGAAGCTCTCCCCGTCGACGCGAGCGATGTTATCTATGATCTGAGGGACGTATACGCGCTGCAGTGTGTCGCTCTGTTTTCGAAGCGACTGAAGGTACTGGTCGCCGGGGCTCTTCTTCTTGCATGCATTCTGCATGAGCCGGAACATGGCGTTCTTGAGAAACAGGTATGCGTTCACGGTAGAGGTGGGCGTCGGTGAGCTCACGATGAGACCGGCGCGGGAAATGAGAAAAAAGTCGAGTGTATTCAGGCTTGTTCCCGCGCCGAGATCGAGGATGAGGTAGTCGGCCTCGAGGGCGGTCAGCCGGCGGATGAGCATCTTCTTCTGGGCGCTCGAGAGATTCGCGAGCCCGGGTATCTCCGCATCGCCGGGTACGAACCGCAGGTTCTCGTGCTCGGTCTGCAGCACGACCTGATCAAATTTGACTTCGGAGTGGGTGAGAAAGGTTCCCAGACCGTAGGCTACATTGCGCATACCCAGAATGATATGGAGGTTGGAGCCGCCGAGGTCGAGGTCGGCCACGACGGTTTTCTTTCCGTTCTGTGCCAGTGCGATGGCCAGGTTTGCCGCAAGTATCGACTTCCCGACACCGCCCTTGCCACTGGCGATCGGAATGATGTGCATTCAGCCACTCCCCGTTTCCCGAGGATATAGTAGCAGCACCACGAGCAAAATGAAATCGACGAGGAGGGCCCCGAGAAGGGCCACGACACTCACCGCGGACCATGGCGGATCCATGAGAGACGGCGAAAAGCCGCCGGTAAGCAATGCAGCGGCCCCGGCGACCACAGAGAGAAACTTCCCGATCCGCAGGAGCGGGAGATAGGCAGCACGTCGGTCAGGATAGGTCCCGACCACGAAAAATGCCGCTGCCACAACGAGTTGCGGAGCGCCGAACCAGACCATATCGATGACGTTTTCCAGTGATTGGAGATTCAGCATGCCGAGGGAGAGTACGTTCAGGAGTGTAAAGAATCTCAGCAGCT
>JAWLDL010000099.1:0-7299 GCA_041686675.1 Spirochaetia bacterium
TGAGTATTCGGCGTTCTCACCCGGGAATTGCCGTAGACGCTGGAGTCGTCCCACCCGGCATCGTCCGCCACGAAGACCACGATGTTCGGTTGGGTGGATTCCTCATCGGCCACGGCGCCCTGCGCGCTCAGCATGAGGACGAGAAGCGCCGTCACCGCGACCGTGACGGCGCGGTGAGCCGGGTCGGGCATATCAGCCATAGGACTCACGAACCGCTACAGGCCCTCCTGAACCGGGTAAGGTGGCCGGCCGCCGCTGCCATCTCCACACTCTCGGGGCTCAAGATCTGTATCCATGTGCCCAGGAGTGTTTCGCCACCGCGGGCGCGCGTTTTGAAGCTGAACTGTCTCATTCTTTCGAGTCCTCGATTTGCTGCAGGGTCTACCAAGTGATTATACCATTGCGATGCAAACTATTGACACCGACTCGGCCACTCTCGATACTGACCTTGTGGTGGCGACCCCGACTGACCGTCAACGCCTCGAACAGGAGCTCCAATTTCGAACCGCATTGGTCGAGCTCACGAATGAGCTTCTGTCCTCCACGCTCGACACCAGGTTCTATCAGACCGCGCTCGAGCGCACCGTTCACCTCGTGCCTGATGCCGAGGGAGGAAGCATCGTCATCCGTCATGACGACGGGCTCTATCACTTCGAAGCCGCGGTCGAGTTCGACTTCGACGTGCTGAGGGCCGTTGCGCTCTCCGGGGACGAGCTGGGGCCACGGCATGAGGGACCGAAAAGCGAAAAAATCGAGATCCACGACTACGAGCAGCGCCTCGATGCCGACAAGGCTGAGGCGTTTCGCAGGGCAGGCAGACTCAACGAGATTCAGGCAACTCTTTCGGTTCCTCTGCGGATGGGTGAGGAGACCGTGGGGTACTTCAACCTCGATAACTTCAGCAGTGCCGGGGCGTTTTCCGGACCCGATGTTGAAATCGCCGAAGCGATAGCCGCTCAGGTGTCGCTGGCCCTCTACCGCCTGTTTCTCGAGAAGCGGCTGCAACAGGAACGCCAGCACTACCGCCACATGGCGCATCATGATCCGCTCACGGGCCTCCCGAACCGCCGCCTCTTTCTGGATTCTCTCGACCGGGCGCTCGAGCCTGCCTCGCGGCGCCGTTCCCGACTGGGTCTGCTCTACATCGATCTCAATGATTTCAAGTGCGTAAACGACGCCTATGGCCACGATGCCGGCGACTTCGTTCTTGTTCAGACGGCCATGCGTATACACGCTTCGATCAGAAAGGGCGACCTGGCCGCACGGCTCGGTGGTGACGAGTTCGGTGTGCTCCTGATGGACGTCCGATCCGTCGAGGACGCGCCGCGCGTGGGGGACAAAATCAGGGCCGCCTGCGCGGTCCCTCTGCGGTTCGGCGCTCAGAAGTTGACGGCCACGCCCAGCATCGGCGCAGCCACGTACCCGGACCACGCTCAGGAAGCGGAAGCACTGGTTAAGCTGGCCGACAGCCGGATGTACGACCTCAAGGTGTCCATGCGGTCGATGTCCGGCCCTTCGTAGACATGCCCGGCGCGGGCAGTTCTATCAGACCCCGAGCGACCACTACCCGGGCAGGCTGACCTCGACTCTCGCGCCGCGCCCATCCGCGCCGGGACCGACGCTCAGTTGTGCCTGCATCTGCTGGGCAAGCACGAGCATCATCCGAAAGCCGAGCGAGTCCTGCTGCTCCATATCAAAGTCCGCCCCCAGCCCCGTGCCGTTATCCTCGACGGTCAGCGAGCATCCTCCGTCCCGGCAGTCGGATGCCCCGGCGCCGGCGCTTGCCGCGCTGAGCCGCACCGTGAGCCGGTTTTCGTCGCCGTTCCCCCGAAACGCATGGGTCAGCGCGTTCGTCACAGCCTCGTTTGCTATGAGACCGAGCGGAAGTGCCGTGCCGATTTCGAGTGGAGCATCCTGGAGGTCGAGGTCCAGGCGCACCGATTGGATTGCGGAGTACTGCTCCAACAGCTGGCTTACCACGCGCTTGAGAACGCCGCTGAACTCTATCTGCGAGAGGTTCTGCTCGTGATAGAGCATGTTGTGGATCAGACTCATCACCTCCATGCGATCCCGGGTCTTACTCAGTGCCCCGGCAGACCCGTCCTCCGCGGAGGACTCATGCAGTTGCAGGCGAACGAGTCCCGTCATCACCGCGAGGTTGTTCTTGACGCGGTGGTGAACCTCGCGTAGCAGGGCATCCTTCTCGTCGAGAGCGCTCCTGAGCTCCCGCGCCCGACGACGCTGCTCGGTGATATTGCCCGCGATGGACATGACCCCCGTGACCTCGCCGTGTCTGTCGTAGAGCGGTACGGCGGAGAGCTCGATATAGATCTCCGAGCCGTCCTTGCGTACCCGCAGGATCTCCGTGCCGACGACGGTCCGGCCCCGAAGAACCTCCGCGAAGAGAGCCTCGAACTCCTTCTTCCGGTCTTCGGGCACGAACGGGAGTGGGCGGCCGACTACCTCCTCGCGGGTCCACCCGAACAGCGCCTCCGCAGCGGGATTCCAGAGCCGTTTCACCCGACCGCGGGTGTCGAGGTCGTAGAGGGCGAGCGGCGCGGCATCGAAGAGCGCACGCAGGTAATCGGCCGAGGTCCGGTGCTCTTCCCTGCTATCCTCGAGCTGGCGATTGGTCTCGTGGAGCCTGTGAAACGAGCGGTGCAGCAGCAGGTAGATGACGACGGCGGTAACGGCGACGAACACCACGCCCTTGACCAACTGCAGCCGTGCGGCATGCGCCGGATCAGCGGCGATGCTGTTCACAAGGGAATCGGAGAAGAGAATCCAGAGGATGCCGAGGGTGAGGTAGATTCCGGTTATCGACAGTGCGTGTGTAACCGGGTGTGGATGGTGATCGGTTGTGTGCAAACGTTCATGCTCCGTCGTTTCATACGTCGATGCAGTCGGCCGCGATCGTACCGTAGAGCCGGTCGCGCAGAATGCGACGTGCCCGAAACACATGTGATTTTACGGTGTTCTTCGGTATTCCGGTGATCCGCGAAATGTCTGCGTAGCGCAGGCGGGAGAAGTAGGAGAACTGTATGACGCGGCGCAGGTGTGCCGGCAGGCCGGCGACAGCCTCCCCGAGCGCCTCGATCACCGCCGTGCGCTCGCCGCGTCGTTCCGGGGTCTCGCTTGCCGAGGCGGACGAACAGCGTTCCATGACCTCGGGATCGGTCGTCATCTCGGGCGGTCTGCGGTTTCTGCGATTGATCGCGGTGGTGTAGGCGATTCGCATCAGCCAGGAATAGAATCGGCCACGGCCCGAGTACTGTTTGAGCTGGGAGTATGCCTTGAGGAAGACATCCTGTACGTAGTCAGGCACTTCGGCCGATGAGCTGATGAGTCTGCGGCCGACGTTGGAAATCACGGGCCGGTAGCGCACGAAAATCGCACGGAAGGCGTTGCGGTTCCCTTCGATCACCGAGGAGATGACTCTGCGATCCTCGAGGTCCTGCTCGTGCGTGTCCACTCTATTATTGTAATCATTCTCCGGCGATTTACCCAGTCGATACGAGCCGTTTCCCCCGTGGTGACGGCTGCGTGACCCTGTCGACGGATCGATATCGCAGAGAGCGCGGCCGCGGCAGCTGTTCGGTAATCCTGAAGTAGTGGTGCCCGAGCACCGCCATGGTCACGATCCTCACGATCTGCCGCGGGCGGCGCACCACGGCCCGCGCCATGAAGGACCAGTACCAGAGCGCGTACCTTGACAGCAGCCCCTGTCGCACAACGGATTGCACGAGCGCTCGGACCTGGTCGCGGCTTATTCCCCGCAGCCGTCCCGCTCCCGGGCCGCATGAGCGTCGAGGGATTCGAGCGAGGAGCTTCAGGCATCTCGCGAAGTAGGACTGTGGGTTATAGATGCTGTGTAGAACCCGGGCGTACTCGCGGACAAGAATCTCCCGCGGAGTTCGCGGTTCGACATTGAGCTCCACACCGTGGGTGTTGTTGCCGTTCGTGCGCGAGAGGATGCGTCCCTCCCTGGTCAGGCGGTCCCACAGGCGCGTGTTCGGCAGGGCGATGAGCAGGCCCACCATGGCGGTAGGAATGGCAAGGTGGCGGACGAAGCGGATCTGCCGCTCGCCGACGTCCGGCGGGTCGGAGTCGAAGCCGATGAAAGCGGGGAACGGGGACGGAGGAGATATCGGGGCGCTCTGATGATTCGGGGCGATACACCGCCTCCGGCGTGCCACGCTCGAGGTCGGCGCAGAAGGCAGGGATGGTGCATTCACCCTCGCCGAGGACGAAGTGATCGACTCCCTCGATTGCATCATGACTCGAGGTCGGATACGGTCCGCCCATTCCAGGTCGGCCTCCTGCAGCTCCCGGACGTTGAGATCCACCAGCCGGTAGGAGTAGGCATCGCCCATGATGCCCGCCACTGTCAGAAGCCCGAGCGGCGGCATGAGCGCCTTCTTGCCGAGAAAAGAGATGGCGTGGCGGTAGCTCCAGTAGGTATCCGGCGTGCGCGGATAGAGCAGGAGCACGTTCTTTGTTTCGGTGTCGTTACGAGCTTCCATACCCTGACAGACACGGGTATGGCGAAATGGTTGCAGAAAATGCGCAAGCGATCGGGGGCTGAGCCGCCTACCGACGCTCGACTTCGTAGCGGACCGAGCCCGCCACCCGGCGGTCGAAACGGTGGATACCGAAGCCGGCCGCTGCGAGCATTCCGGCGGCGGTGGCAAAGGCGCCGAGGGGCTGAAGTGTCTCGCCCGCCTCGGGGAACAGAACGTAGTAGCCGAACAGGAGACCTGCAAAGAACGCGACGAGCGGCACCCCGTAGACGACGGCGGTGAGGCCGAGGACGGAGGTGTTTCGAATGCGGAGCTTCACCGACTCGCTCGAGCCGAGGCGCCCGGCGCCGACGCCGCTGACGTGGTCGCGCGGGACGGAGACCACGCCGTCATCGCGATAGCACTGTTCGCGGATCGAGCACGCATCGCAGGCGCCGGTCTGGATGATCTGAAAGACAACCTGGTCATCATCGCTATGGCGAACGATCGCCGATTCTTCAATCATGATGCTTACTCTTCCCCGGCGGTGTCGCCGCCGTCGCTCGTGCCGCCGACCGACGCCGCGTCTGCGCCCGCAGCGCCGACCGCCGCGGGTGTCTTCACGAAGCGCTCGTAGCGGGTGATGTTGGCGCGCGTGGTGTAGGAGTCTGTCGGGCACTTCTCCCCGTATTCAGGCTTGGCGGTGTAGTTCTCGGTGTTCACCACCGCGAGGTTCCCCTTCATCTGCACGGCCTCGGGGTTCTCGTCCTTACCTGCCGCCTTCACGCAGATCCCGCAGGCGATGCATGCCTTCTTGCAGACCTTCTTGGCGATGGGGCCGGGGTCCTGAGACTTACAGAAGACGAAGGCCTCGTGATCCACCGGGTGGAGCTCGATGAGATCCCGCGGGCAGGCTGCCACGCAGTTGCCGCAGGCGGTGCATTTCTCGGCGTCGACGTAGGGGATGCCGGTCTCAGAGAGGTGTATCGCGTCGAAGGGGCAGGAGCGCACACAGGAGCCGAGTCCGACGCAGCCGTACTTACATCGCTTGGCCACGTCCTGCGAGTAGATGGCGGCTGCGCAGTCCTCGATGCCCCGGAAGTCGCCGGGAAAGTTTGCGGCATCCGAGCCGCCCTGGCAGAAGACCACCGCAACGAGCTTCTGCTTGTCCTCGTTCGCGACTTCGATACCCATGACCTCGGCGACGGCTCGGGTGGTCTCCTCGCCGCCGACCACGCACAGGGACACGTCTTCGCCGTTCTCGGCAATGGCCTCGGCGTAGGCTGCGCAGGAGGGGTAGCCGCAGCCGCCGCAGTTGACCCCTGGAAGCACGGCCTCCACCTCGTCGATTTTGGGGTTCGTGTCCACGTGGAACTTGCGATTTGCGACCCCGAGAAATATGGCAAACAGGAGCCCGAGGACCCCCATGAGCAATGCTGCTTGCAGAATCATCTCAAAAACTCTCCTTTATGCGGATACGAGGCCGGTGAAGCCCATGAATGCGAGCGCCAGCACGCCGGCCACGATGAGGGTGACCGCCGCGCCCTGGAAGGGCTTCGGTATGTCGGCCGTCTCGAGTTGCTCTCGGATGCCCGCCATGATCACGATTGCCAGCGTGAAGCCCACACCGGCGCCGAAGCCGAAGAAAATGGACTTGATGAAGGCATACTCCCGCATCGCCTGGACGAGCGCGACGAAGAGGATCGCACAATTGGTCGTGATCAGGGGCAGAAAGATGCCGAGCGTCTTGTAGAGCGCCGGCAGGGTCTTCTTGATGAACATCTCCACGAACTGCACGAGCGAGGCGATGACCAGGATGTAGGAGACGTACTCGAGGAAGGGGAGGCCGAAGCGAATCAGGACCAGATTGTTGATGAGCCACGTCGCCGTTGCGGTGAGCGTCATGACGAAGGTCACCGCGATGCCCATGGAGAGCGACGCATCGATCTTCTTGGACACCCCGATGAAGGGGCAGATACCGACGAAGTAATAGAGTACGAAATTGTTTACCAGGACCGCCACGAGTAGAACTGCAATGTACTCCATACTACGCCGCCTTCCTCAGAATGAGGGTGCCGCCTGCCCGCAGGTGATTGAATATCGCCATGAGGAGGCCGAGGGCGATGAATGCCCCCGCCGGAAGAATCATGATGAGCATGGGCGTGTAGCCCGGGCCGAAGAGCGATGCGCCGAAGAGCTCACCGCTCCCGAGGATTTCACGCACGCCGCCGAGTACCATGAGCGCCGCGGTGAATCCGGCGCCCATGCCGAGTGCGTCGGCAATGGAGGGGGCCACGGTGTTCCGGCTCGCGAACGCCTCGATGCGGCCCATGATCATACAGTTCACCACGATAAGCGGCACGTAGGGACCGAGCGCCTCCGAGAGGGGCGGGAAGAAGGCCTTGAGCACGAGGTCGGCGATGGTTACGAATGTGGCGATGATGACCGCGTAGACCGGGATGCGCACCTGGCCGGGCACGATTCTGTTGATGATGGACGCGATCGTGGCCGCCGAGACCACGACGAAGGTCGTGGCAAGGCCCATGCCGACGCCGTTCACGACCGAGGTTGTAACGGCGAGGGTCGGACACATGCCGAGCACCTGCACGAATACCGGATTATTGTCGACGAGTCCCTTGCCGAAATGGGACATGATGCTTGGACTGCTACTCATGACTGACCTGCCTCCTCGCGGAGTATCTCGACCGCGCGGCCGACGTCGGCGTTGACGCCGTCGACCACGGCTTCACTTGAAATCGTTGCGCCCGATATGGCCTGAACCTCGTTTTCCTCGGGATCC
>JAWLDL010000100.1:0-7223 GCA_041686675.1 Spirochaetia bacterium
TCGACTTTGACGATATCTTCTATTACATAAAGCCCTCCGACCGGCAGAGCCGGAATTGGGAGGACGTTCCGGCCGACATCCGGGAAACCTTCGATCGTATCGGCATTCCCGAGGCGGAGAAGAAATACCTTGCCGGTGTCGGTGCGCAGTACGACTCCGAGGTCGTCTATCACAACATACAGAAACGACTCGAGGACAAGGGCGTCATCTTCAGTGACCCTGAGACCGCCGTGCGTGAGTACCCCGAGATCGTGCAGAAGTACTTCGGCACGGTCATTCCCTACAACGACAACAAGTTCGCGGCACTCAACAGCTCGGTGTGGTCCGGTGGGAGCTTCATCTACGTGCCGCCCGGTGTCGAAGTCGACATTCCGCTCCAGGCCTACTTCCGCATCAACAGTCAGAACTTCGGTCAGTTCGAGCGCACGCTCATCATCGCCGACGAAGGCGCCTTCGTGCATTACGTCGAGGGGTGTACCGCACCCATCTACACCACCGACTCGCTGCACTCCGCCGTCGTGGAGATCATTGCCATGCCGAATGCGCGGGTTCGCTACACGACCATTCAGAACTGGTCGAGTAACGTCTACAACCTCGTGACCAAGCGGGCGGTCGCCCACGAGAATGCGACCGTGGAGTGGGTCGACGGCAACATCGGCAGCAAGCGCACCATGAAGTATCCCGCGGTGATGCTCATGGGTGAGGGTGCCCACGGTGAGGTCCTCTCCATCGCCTTCGCCGGGAAGGGACAGGAGCAGGACACCGGGGGCAAGATCACGCACGTGGCCAACAATACGAGCTCGGTCATAACCTCGAAGTCCATCAGCAAGGACGGCGGGACGGCGAGCTATCGGGGACAGATCAAGGTCGAGGACGATGTGGAACAGGCCCGCTCGCACGTGGTCTGCGACGCGCTGCTGCTCGACGAGGACTCCACGAGCAACACCTATCCGTACATGGACATCAAGTCCGACGACGTCACCATCGAGCATGAGGCCAAGGTCTCGAAGATCTCCGAGGAGCAGCTTTTCTACCTGATGAGCCGCGGCTTTGACGAGAACGAAGCCTCGATGATGATCGTCAACGGTTTTCTCGAGCCGCTTGTGAAGCAGTTGCCCATGGAGTACGCTGTTGAATTGAACCGACTCATCGAGCTCGAGATGGAAGGCTCGGTCGGGTAAGTGAAAGGAACTGAGCAAATCATGGACTCAAGCCGCGTAGCCCCGGCCTTCACGGGAACCGGGGACATCCACAAGTTTATAGAGACACGGGACGAGCCCGACTGGATGCTCGACATCCGGCGGGCCGCCCTGGAGAGTTTTTCACGCATGGAGTGGCCCACGCCTCAGGACGAGGAGTGGCGCCGCTCCGACATCGGCAACTACGATTTCGATTCCTATGATTTTTCCGGGGCGGCGGAGGCTGCGGCACCTGCCGCGGATCTGCCCGACGCCGTGGCGGGCAGAATCGATTTTGACGGTCCCGCCTGCACGGGCGCGGCGCTGTCGCCGGAGCTCTCGCAACGTGGTGTCGTATTCGATTCCCTCGAGCATCTCCTTGCGCGCGTGCGTGCGGGAGAAGAGGTGAACGAGGGTGCGGTCGATGCGGTGAAACGGCTTCTCGGAGGCAGCGCTGCGTGGGACGAGAACCGGACCTTCCCCTTTCATTACAGCGCGTGGACCCACGGCGTCGTGCTCTACGTACCTGCCGGCGTCATGGTGGAGGAGCCCTTTGTCGTGAGCTTCTCCGAGAGCGGTGACGGCCGCTTCTCCCTCCCGCAGATCGTCGGGGCCGTGGGGCAGGGCGCGGATGCCACCCTCATTCAGCAGGTTCGAGCCGCCGAGGATGAGGGCGAGGTCTTCCTCTCCGACGGGGTGGACCTCGAGGTCGGCGCCGGCGGCAGGCTCAGCTTTTTCGCCCGGCATGACCTCAACATCGACTCGAGCACCATCAGCAACGGATTCGGTCGCGTGAAGCGCGACGCCCATCTCCATCACTTCCTGAGCTCCTTCGGCGGGATGTTCTCCAAGTTCCGCTTCGACGTGATTCTGCAGGATCAGGGCGCCGATGCGCTTATCGACGGCATCTACTTCGGGCGCGAGGACCAGCACATGGACCTCCGCACCGTGCAGGACCACCGGGGACACCACACCGGCAGCCGCACCTTCTACAAGGGCGCGGTGAAGGACGAGGCGCGAAGCATCTACCAGGGCCTCATCAAGGTCGACCACGATGCGCCGCAGACCGATGCCTATCTGACGAACAACAACCTCATCCTCAACGACGGCGCGCGATCGGACTCCATACCGAGCCTGCAGATCAACACCGACGACGTGAAGTGCAGCCATGGCTCCACCACCGGCCGCATCGACCAGCGCCAGCTCTTTTATCTGCTTACCCGCGGCTACAGCCCGACCGAGGCACGCGTGATGCTCGTGCAGGGCTTCTTCGAGGAGCTCATCGCCCGTGCCCCTGCGATCGTGCAGGAGGAGCTGCGAAACGAAGTCGAAGCGCGCCTTCTCGCCGAGGAGGACGACGAGGAGTAGCATGGCCAAGTGGAGAGAGGCCGTACGGGTCGAGGACTTCAAGAAGACATACAAGTTCGTCCACCGACGCAAAGAGATCGCGATCTACAAGCTCGAGGACGGCATATACGCAACCGACAACTCCTGCTCCCATGAGTACTCTCCCCTCCACGAGGGGATGATCATGGGAGGGGATGTCTACTGCCCCAAGCACGGTTCCCGCTTCGATATCCGCAGCGGCGCGGTGAAGGACTATCCCGCTACCCGGCCCGTGAAGACCTACGAGACAAAAGTGGAGGACGGGGTCGTGTACGTGAAGCTGTAGAGCGCGGCCGGCACCCCGGGACGCGGCCGGCACCCCGGGCCGCGCTGGGAACCCGGAGGCAACCGCCCCCCTGCTGCCCCCGCGCCGGCCCCCGCTGCGGCCGCAGCCGTCTTTGGATATACTGTCAGCGACATGCACACCCTGTTCCTCGAGCCGCAGCAGATAGGCGAAGCTGCCGGCGTCATCCGCCGTGGCGGCCTCCTCGTATTCCCCACCGAGACGGTGTACGGGCTTGGTGCGAGCGCGTGGGATGCCGACGCCTGCCGCGCTATTTTTGCGGCAAATGGCCGGCCCGCCGACAATCCGCTCATCGTGCATATCGCAACCCCCGCGATGCTCGGGGAGGTCGCGGGCGCCGTGCCCGAGCCTGCGCGGCAGCTCTTCGACGCCTTCTCTCCCGGCCCCCTCACTATCATTCTTCCCCGAAGTTCGCGCATACCGGATGTCGTTACTGCCGGTCTCGATACCGTCGGAGTACGGATCCCCTCCCACCCTGTGGCGCGGTCGCTTCTGAAGGCGGTGGGCGTGCCGGTCGCCGCGCCGAGCGCAAACCGCTCCGGCCGCCCGAGCCCTACCGACTTCGCGGCCGCCGTCGCGCAGATGCAGGGTCGGGTGGATGCGATCCTCGACGGCGGTGAGTGCGAGCATGGCCTGGAGTCGACGATCCTGCGGGTGGTCGGGCGGGAGGTGACGGTGCTGCGTGAGGGCGCGATCACGCAGGAGATGATCGCCGGGGTGCTCGGTGATGTTGCGATAGCGGCGTCAGCTGATAGGGGTGAGGCGGGCGGCGCCGAGACTGCGGGCGGCGCCGGCGTTCCCCGTCCCGCGCACCGACGACCGGCGGAGGCGCCGGGCATGCGCCACGCTCACTATCGGCCCGAGGCTCGCGTGGTGACCGCGGCCGCCGCCGAGCTCCCTGCGACCCTGCGCCGCCTCGAGGGCAGACGAGTCGGCTACATTGGCGTCACACCGCTCCTCGGCGCGTATACGACGAAGCCGGCGGTTTCCGTTCTCGCCTCGGATCTCGAGGACTACGGACGGCGGCTGTACCGCAGCTTCTATCTCTTCGACGCGGAGGGGTGTGAGGTTATTGTGGCGGAGCTTCCGGCGTCCTCGGGGATCGGCAGGGCACTTCGGGACAGGCTGCGACGGGCGGCGGATTAAGTGGACCCTACAAGGATCGGACCGTCTGCGGTGTCGAGGAGCCTGTTGATCTCGACCTCGTACACGGCGTTCTGCTCGAGGCCCGCCTGCGGTATGAGCACCGGCACGTAGTAGCGCCCGTAGCCGCGGGCCGCGGTCGTCGGCGTCGCCCCGGCGGGAGCTCCCGCCGGCGTCCCCGCCGGCGTCCTGTCGTCAGCCTTCTCCACGAGTACCTCATCACGCCTTCCCACCATCCGGGCATAGTATTGCCGCTTGAGGTCGGCCGAGAGCTCACGCAGCTGTCGGGCCCGTTCGGTCTTGACCGCTGCGGGCACCTGATCCGTCATGCGTGCCGCCGGGGTGCCCTCGCGCGGGGAGAAGGGGAACACGTGGATGTGGCTGAACCCGATGTCGCGGGCGGCGGAGACCGAGGCGTGGAACTCAGACTCCGTTTCCCCGGGGAAGCCGACAATGATGTCGGTGGTGAGATTCAGCATGGGGTCGACGCTGCGAAGTGAGTCGGCAACGCGCCGGAAGTCGGCCGATCGGTAGCGCCGGCCCATGCGCCCGAGGACCGCATCGGAGCCGCTTTGCAGGCACAGATGCACGTGTGGCGAGAGTCGGGGATCGGCGAAGAGCGCGGTGAAGCGCTCGTCAAGGCCTTCGGGCTCGAGGGAGGAGATGCGAACACGCACGCCGCCGTCGCCGGGGAGCTCATCGAGGAGACGATGCAGCAGCTCCGCGAAGTCGAGCGCCCCGTGGCGGTAGCGGCCGAGGTTCACGCCGGTCACGACGATCTCCCGCGCCCCGCCTGCGACGGTGTCCCGCGCCTCGCGCAGTATGTCGGCGGGCTCGCGGCTGACCGCGCGGCCGCGCACGTGGGGCACGATGCAGTAGGTGCAGAACTGGTCACAGCCGTCCTGGATCTTTATCGCCGCGCGGGTGCGGAACATGCCCCGCGCGGCCCGGAATCCGAAGGGACCGCCCTGCGAGGCCCCCTCGGGCGCCCGTGCCCGCAGGTGCGCGTCGACGAGCGGGAAGACATCGCTCTTCTGCTCATTCCCGACCACCATCACCCGCGGGTCATCGGCATGGCCCCCGGCGTTGCGCTCGGCGAAACAGCCGGTGAGTACCACCGAGCTCTCCTCGCCGCCGGTGCGCAGGGCGCGGTAGACGAGGTTGCGGGATTTGCGGTCGGCCTGGGTGGTGATGGTGCAGGAGTTTATAACGTAGACGTCCGCTGCCTCTGCGAAGGGCACGACGGTGTATCCCGCCGCGTCGAACTCCGCTGCGATGGACTCGGTCTCGTACTGATTGAGCTTGCAGCCGAGGGTGCGAAAAGCAATCCGCATGCCTACCCCTGCGATTCGGCCGCGCCTATGGCGAGCCCGCGCCGTGAGAGGGAGCCTGAGAGCGAGAGGGATGCATGGCCGGTGATCTCGAGCTCGACGATCTCGCCGATGAGCCCGGTGTTCTCCGACGGGAACCGCGTGACGATCCGCCCTTCGGTCATGCCGGTGAGATACCCCTCCTTGCGGTCATGCCCCGTGACAAGCACCGGCAGCCGCCGTCCGAGGAGGGCGGCGTTGCGGGCGCTCGCGCTGCGCTGCAGTTGCTCCGAGAGTACGTGAAGGCGTCGCCGCTTTTCCTCGTGGGGTACGTCGTCCTCGCGCCTGCTGCTCGCCGCGCCGGGCCGCGGGGAGTACATCGCCACATAGGCCATGTCGTACTGAAACTCCTCCATCGCCGCTCGCGTGTTTTCGAACTGCGCCTCGGTCTCGCCGGGGAAGCCGACGATGATGTCGGTGAAGAGCGTCGCCTGCGGCAGGAGCTCGCGGATGTCGGAGACGATGCGCCGGTAGTCGGCGAGGCCGTGCTTTCGGTTCATGTTTTGAAGGACGGTGTCATCGCCGGACTGCAGCGGCAGATGTATCTGCTTTGCGAGATGCGGATACTCGGCGATCACCTCTATCACCTCCCGCGTCATGTCACGGGGATGCGGAGACGTGAAATACACCCAGAAGTCCCGCCCGGAGGCGGCGGCCCGCTCGCCGATGCGTCGCAGAAGCTCGGGAAAATCCACGCCGTCGCCGAGGGCATCAAGACCGTAGGAGTTCACGTTCTGCCCGAGGAGGGTGATTGCCCGGTAGCCGCGCTCGACGATACGGTCGAACTCCGCGAGGATGTCCGCCGCGGGCCGGGATACCTCCCGCCCGCGCGCGTAGGGGACGGCGCAGAAGGTGCAGAACTTGTCACAGCCGTTCTGAATGGGGATGAAGGCCTCCACGCCGGTGCTGTAGGTCGGCTCGACCTCCCAGTAGCCCCGGCGGGGATCCTCGAGGCTCGCCGGGGGGACCACGCCGCGGGCGGAGGCGGGGGTGACCACGCCGTGGCCGCGGATCATCTCCGGCAGCTCGGGCAGCTCGGTTATGGAGAACAGCAGGTCGAAGCGATCGAGAAACTTCTCCCGATCGGCGGGAAGCACGCATCCGGAGACAAAGGTGAGGAGCGGCCGCTCCTGCTTCCATTTGTTCCACTTGTGGATGCGCGAATACACCCGATCTATGGCCTTCTGCCTCACCGAGCAGGAGACCATGCCGAGGATATCCGCCTCCTCTTCCGCCTCTGTTCGCTCTATCCCCATGCCCTCGAGCACGGTACGTATACGTTCGGCATCCGACTGATTCATCTGGCAGCCGAGATGCATAAGGAAATACTTCATATGCTTACGGTGCCTCTAATGTACCGAAAATCGCTCGAATGTACATGGTTTATGAATATCGATGTGTAACCTTTTTTGATTTCTGTTGTTCTATAGGTGAATCAGTTGTCTTTTTCTGCCTCCATATTGCGACTTTTTCGTGTTGACCCAAGGGTTTTTACCTCCTTTCCCTTGGGTTTTTCGCCCCTCGGCCGGAAGCCCTGCACCACAGGCTTCCGGTGAGGGGCACCTTTTTTATCAGAGCTCAACGGCCTCGATATCGGTGTACGCAGGTCCCCCGCGCCCGAGGACGCTCTCCACGAGCGAGACGGCGCGCACCGGAAGTGCTGTGCCCTGCCGGCCGAGCTGTGTCGAGGCCGCCCCCGCGAGGTCACCTGCGGCAGAGACCAGATCGCGCCGGTCGGCCCGTTTTCGGGCATGAGCAATGGTGATGTGGGGTGAGAAGGCGCGCGAGTCGAGCTCGAAGTCGAGGGCCGCGAGCTCACCGGCGAGCGAGGCGTGAATCTCG
>JAWLDL010000101.1:0-7191 GCA_041686675.1 Spirochaetia bacterium
CGATCCAGTCCTTGGTGTCGTCTTGAAGGTCGAAGTGTACCGCTTCGTAATCCAGAAGCATGCTCATCCTCCTCTTACAGTGTGTTCGGGTCCTATCGATCGTACGAGGAGCTGATATCCAGCTCTTTTCTATACTTGGCAACCGTTCTTCGCGCGAGGCTGATACCGCGCTGTTTCAGCAGGTCGGCGATCCGCTGATCCGACAGATGCTTCTCGCCGCTTCTGTCCTCCTCGAGGATCTCGCGGATTCTCTCCTTCACGGCCGACTTCGAATAGCGTGACCCTTTCGAGCCCGCCCCGGAAATCGAGTTCGAGAAGAAATACTTCAGCTCAAAGATACCCCATTCGGTCTGCACATGTTTGGATGTCGTGATGCGAGAAACCGTCGCCTCGTGCACGTCCACCGTGGTAGCGATATCCTTCAGCGTCAGCGGAACGAGATACTTGGGGCCGCGCAGGAAGAAGTCGCGCTGGAACTCGACGATGGCCCGCGCCACTTTCAGCAGCGTCTGGTTCCGTTGCTGGATGCTGTGGATAAACCACCGCGCGTCCTTGACCGAGGACTTCACGAATCGATTCACGTCCTTCTGCTCGGTGCCCGATTTGTTCATCTGCTCGAAAAACGGGTTGATGCCGAGCACCGGGATCTCCTCGTCGTTGAGGACGATGACAAACTGGCCTTCCTTGATGGTGACAAGCAGATCGGGGATGACGTAGCGCGGGGACTCGGTGGAGTACTTGCGCCCGGGAAAGGGCGTGAGGGTGCGGATGAACTCGAGTGATTCGAGGACCTGCTCCTCGGTGATCTTCATCTTGCGGGCGATTTCCCTGTACTTCTCCCGCTCGAGCAGGTCAAAATGCTCGGCGATGATGGTGTCGGTTCCCTCCGGCATGTCGTCGCGAAGGCGTGCCTGCACCAGAAGCGACTCCCGGTAGTCGGCGACGCAGGTGCCCACCGGCTCGAAGGTCTGAATCATCTGCGCCATGCGCGAGAGCACTTCGTGGCGCGATTCGGGGACAAGACTCTGCGGGTCCTCGATGTGGAAGCCGTTTTCGTCGACGTTGTGGATGAGCAGCTCGCCGAGCTCGAACTCACCCTCCGAGAGTGGTTGCAGCCGCAGTTGCCACAGCAGGTGGTCCTGCAGGGACTCCGGGCGTGAGAGCGCGCCCTCCATGAACTGCTGCTTGGAGTCGGAGGCCTCGGTGTCGTAGCTGCGGGTGGTGTAGCCGGGATCCGAGGAGTTCTCGAAGTAGTCGTAATCCTCGGCGGGCGTACCTGCCACCTCTTCGAGAGACACCGTGGAGCGCTCTTCTTCGACTTCGAGGGCGGGGTTCTGTTCGATCTCCTGCTGTATCTTGAATCTGAGGTCCTGGATGGGAAGCGCCATCAACTGGATGCTCTGGTAGAGCTGAGGATTCATCCTCAGCTTCTGTTGCTGCACCAGGACCGGTCTCTGAACTTGCACGATTACCTCCCCCCTGCCTGCACGCAGCCATAGCAGGGGTCCGATTCAATATTGAATCAGCCGTATGCGTTTGTCAACGTTGCTACATGGTGAAGCTGTCGCCGAGGTAGACCTTCCGGGCGATCTCGTTCTGCATCACCTCGTCGCGACTTCCGGCAACCACGATCTCGCCGTCCTTGATGATGTAGGAGCGATTGGTGATCTCGAGGGTGTCGCGAACGTTATGATCGGTGACCAGGACGCCGATCCCCTTGGCGGAGAGGCTCTGCACGATGGTCTTGATCTCGTAGACCGCGATGGGGTCGATCCCCGCGAAGGGCTCATCGAGGAGGAGGAACTTCGGCTCGATGGCCAGTGACCGCGCGATCTCGGTGCGCCGGCGCTCGCCCCCGGAGAGGGTGTAGGCCTTCTGCCGGCGGTTCTCCTCGATACCGAGCTCGCTGAGGAGCTCGTCGAGACGCGCCTGCTTTTCCTCACGGCTGAGGTCACCGCGGGTCTCCAGAATGGCCCATATGTTCTGCTCCACGGTGAGCTTGCGAAACACCGAGGGCTCCTGCGGCAGGTAGGAGATTCCCAGCCGCGCGCGACGATACATGGGCAGATCGGTGATGTCATGCTCGTCGAGATAGATGCGACCCCGTTGTGGCGTGATGAAGCCCACGATCATGTAGAAGCAGGTGGTCTTGCCGGCGCCGTTGGGTCCGAGAAAGCCCACCACCTCGCCCCGGTGCATGGAGAATGCGACGTCGTTCACCACGACCCGACGGCCGTACTGCTTGGTCAGCCCCTCCACGCGCAGCGAGGGTTCGCCGGCGGATCCGTCGCCGGCGGGCGGGGTCGCGGGCGCGCGCATCTCGCGCTCCTCACTCATCGGCGGGCTCCTCGCCGTCGGCCTCCTCGTCGGCAGGCTCGTCCTCTGCTGACTCCTCGTCAGCAGGGGTGATCGAGCCCCGCACGTCGCCCTCGAGGCTGATTTCCTCGGTCTCGGTGTTCACGATGATGCGCGAGGCGCGGTACTCATCGCCCTGCCAGAACACGACCGGCAGGCCCGAGAGCTCGAGCACCTGATCGTCACGGCGATAGCGCGCGTACTCCCCCCGCGCGGTGAGCTCATCTCCGAAGATGCGGACCTGTATCTGGGCGATGGTCAGCTCCTCCTGCTGCCTGCTCTCGAGCACCCCGCCGCGCACGACGAGCTCGTTCTCGATGTCCTCGAGGACGGCGTCGCCCTCGGCGCGCAGCACTTCCTCCTCGCGATCGAAGAACAGCTCGGCGCTCTCGATGCGAATGCCGCGCTCTTCGTCGACGGCGCGGACGTTGCCGGTGCACAGGGCGTAGCGGAAGTCCTCACCGTAGATCTCGATTTCGTCCGCACGAATCTCCATGGTATCGGAGGTGACACGCGCGTTGCCCGAGAGCAGCGTCCGCTCGCGCCCCTCGGCAAAGACGATGCGTGTGGAGTCGCCGGCGAACTCGAAGCGCTCGGCCGCGACGGGGGAAGTGAGCATCAACAGAAGCGCCGCACACACGGTGGCGAGTGCAGCGCCGGGGCGGGCCGCGATCCTATTCGTCATCGGTCTCGAGCACTCCCCGCACCGACTCGGCAAATCGCGCGATGCTGCGGCGCATGTCCGCCTCGAACCCGGTCCCCTCCACCACGCTGCCTGAGTCGAGCTCGAGGCGCACCGCCTCGTCGTTTCGACCGCGCAGCAGCTTCTCCTCGTTGTTCCAGCTGAGGTAACCGGTGGTCACGCGTGCTTCATATTCTCTTGAATAGAACGAGATGTTGCCGCTCATCGTCACATCGTCCGTTGCGGTGTCGTGCACCGCGCGATCGGCCGATCCGCTCGTAATCACCTCACCCTCGGCGCCCAGCTCTTCGAACTGCAGCCCGAGGAGAATCTGCTCCTGTCGCTCGGGGTAGGTTTCCGCCCGCGCGGCGGTGATGCGGAAGCTGCGGGCGGCGGTCCGGACGACGGTGAACCGCGCGTCGGTCACGATCGTCTCCGGCACCCCTTCGTCGCGCTCCTCGGCCACCTCGAGCTGCTCGTAGTCGAGGCTGCAGGCGCCGAGTGCCGCCAGAGCCGTCGCCGCAACCGCGATCGCGCGTGCCATCGCCACCACGCCCGGACCTGCCGGTTTCATCCTGCCGGCACGTCGGCGTGCGCGCGGGTGGTGCGGGCACGCTCGCGGACGTAGCTCGCCGCGATGAAGCTCTGAAACAGCGGGTGCGCGGCGACCGGTTTGGAGCGGAACTCCGGATGGTACTGTACGCCGATGCCCCAGGTATGGCCGCGCCACTGCACCGATTCCACCAGCTCCGCGTCGGGCGTGACGCCGGCCACCAGCAGCCCGGCCTCGTGAAGGCGCTCGCGGTAGAGATTGGAGACCTCGTAGCGATGGCGGTGGCGCTCGCGGATGGTCTCGCGCCCGTAGATCTCGCGGATCCTGTAGCCCTCGTAGAGCAGGGTATCGTTGGCACCGAGACGCATGGTGCCGCCGTAGTTTTTCACGTTCACCTGCTCCTCGAGCAGGCTCACCACCGGATCGGAGGTCTCCGGGGTGAACTCGGTGCTGTCGGCCTCGCTCAGTCCCATGACGTTGCGCGCGTACTCGATGACCATGACCTGCATGCCGAGACAGATCCCGAAATAGGGTACGTTGTTCTCCCGCGCCCAGCGGGCTGTATTGATCATGCCCTGTACGCCGCGGCTGCCGAATCCGCCGGGAACAAGTATGCCGTCGACATCATCGAAGATCCGGTCGAGGTCCGCCTCGCCCTCGAGCTCCTCGGAGTCGATCTTCACGAGCTCCACGCGCACCCCGTTGGCAATGCCGCCGTGGAAGAGCGCCTCGTCCACCGATTTGTAGGCGTCGTTGAGATCGATGTACTTGCCCACAAACCCGATGCGCACGGTGTGCTCCGCGTGACGGAATGCGCGGGAGACGTGCTCCCAGGCACCGAGGTCGGTTTCGTGAAGGGGCATGTGGAGCTTGCGCAGCACGATCTCGTCGAGCTGCTGGCGATAAAAGGACAGCGGGATGTCGTAGATGGTCGTCTTGATATCGTAGGCCGAGACGACCGCCTCCTCCTCCACGTTCGTGAAGACCGATATTTTGCGCCGGAGGTCATCGCTGAGCGCCACGGGCGCACGGCAGAGCAGCACATCGGGCTGCAGGCCGATCTCGCGGAGCTCCTTCACCGAGTGCTGTGTGGGCTTGGTCTTGAGCTCGTTTCCCGCAACCTCCGGTATGAGGGTGAGGTGCACGGTTATCACGTTCTCGTGCCCGAGCTCCCGGGTCATCTGCCGCGCCGCCTCGAGGTAGGGCACCGACTCGATATCGCCGACCGTACCGCCGACCTCCACGATGGTCACGTCCACCTCGGCAGACTCGCCCACGGCGAACACTCTCTGCTTGATGCGATCGGTTATGTGGGGGATCACCTGCACGGTGCGGCCGAGGTACCGGCCCTCACGCTCGCGCTGTATGACCTCCTGATAGATCTGGCCGGTCGTGATGGAAGAGGCCCGCATGATCGGAGACTGTGTGAATCTGGCATAGTTGCCGAGATCGAGATCGGTTTCGGCGCCGTCGTCAGTGACGTAGACTTCCCCATGCTGATAGGGACTCATGGTCCCCGCGTCGACGTTGATGTAGGGGTCGATTTTGACCATTCGGACAGAGAGGCCACGACACTCGAGCAGACTTCCGAGGGAAGCCGCCGCAACGCCTTTGCCAAGGCTCGAACACACGCCGCCCGTGACAAAGATGTACTTGTTCATGGGCCTGCATTATACCCTGCTGAAGTACAGCACGTCCATGCGGCGGCGGCGGGATACGAGCTCCGGCTCGAGATCGGCGAGGAGATGCCGATCGACCATGACCGGAAGGTCCAGGTAGGCCGCAAGTACCGTTCCCTCACCGCAGCTCACATCGAGATACCGTTCTTCCACCCCGTCGTGGTAGAGAAGCGAGGCCTGCTTCTCAAGCGGGGAAACGACGACGCGGAGGGGCGTCAGGCCGTTGTCACGCAAGAGTGCAACGACGGTTGCATACGGAGACTGTTCCACCGTGCCGCCCTGCTCCAGGCGCAGGAGCAACTCGGAGGCCTGCCCCGCCGTCAGCGGTATAGAGATTCCAGTTTCGCTCGTGCCGTCCACGAGAAACACCTGCTGGTCGCCGGAGAACCGGTCCACGCCTATGGCGGCAATCGCGACCTCGTTCAAGCCCGTTTCCATTGCTCGTTCCGTCCACATGCTTAAGAGCAGAATCTATCACGTCCGCCGGCGAATCTCAGGTTCAGGCTGCGCATGTTGACACCCCTGCAGCGGAAACCTACACTCGGTGGCACTCCGGCTATGGTGGGGAACATAAGCGACGAAGAATTTACCCAATTTCGCGATCTGATCTACGAGGCAAGCGGGATTAACTTCACCACCTCGAACCGGTCCATTCTCGAGAGCCGCCTGCGGGAGCGGCTGCGGTCCTCAGGGAGCGACAACCTCAGCGAGTATTACCACCGCATCAGACGCGAGCCCGAAGAACTCAAAGTCCTCCTCGACACCGTCACTACGAATCTCACGCGCTTCTTCCGCAATGCGGCGCACATACAGGCCTTCGAGTACGCCATCCTTCCCGACCTCATCGAGCAGAAACGCCGCACGGGCGGGCAGAGCCTGCGCATGTGGAGCGCCGGCTGCTCGACGGGGGAGGAACCCTACACGATGGCCATGGTTGCCCGAGAGCTGGTGCCGCCGACCATCAGCACAACCATCACCGCCTCCGATATCAGCCTCAAGTCGCTCATGGTCGGCCGTCAGGGACTCTACCCGGAGAACCGCGTGGAGCATGTGCCTGAGAAGTACCTCAGGAAGTATTTCACGAAGAAGCCGTCAGGCTATCAGATCAACCAGGACATCATGGACATGGTGACCTTCGACTACCACAATCTCAAACACGACAGCGGGCTCCGCGACCTCGACGTGGTGTTCTGCCGAAACGTACTCATCTACTTCGACGAGACCGCTCAGCGCAACGCGGTGCAGCGGTTCTGGGACACAATGGGTCGGTACTCGTACATGTTCATCGGCCACTCGGAGTCACTGTTCGGTATGAACACGCAGTTCGAGTTCTACCGCACCGACTGGGCCTCCGTATATCGAAAGAAGCTGGTGTAACCGATATGTCGCAATCCACCGAGAAGATCAGGGCGCTCGTCGTCGACGACTCGGCCCTCATGCGGAACCTGGTAAGCAGGATGCTGGAAGCAGCCGGCGATGTCCGGGTGGTCGCAACAGCCATGAACGGCGAGTTTGCGCTGCAGAAGATCGAGCGCCTCGAGCCGGACGTTGTGGTGCTCGATATCGAGATGCCGGTGATGAACGGCATCGAGTTTCTCCAGGAACGGCGCAAGCGCTCGATCGACGTCCCCGTCGTTGTCCTGTCCTCCGTGGCACGGAAGGGAGCCCGCGTCACCATGGACGCCCTCGCCCTCGGGGCCGCTGACTTCGTGACGAAACCATCGGGGTCGGTATCCCACGATATCGTGCGCGTTGAGGCCCAGGTGGTGGAGCTCGTTCGCGCATACGGACGGCAGCACCGAAACCGCAAAGGGCTCGGCACCGTCGACCGCCCCGAGGGAACAGCCCCGCCCACGGTGGAGCCACATGCCCGTGCGTCGGGAACACGTCCCCCGGCCCGGGCACGTCCGGCAAAGCCGGCG
>JAWLDL010000102.1:0-7159 GCA_041686675.1 Spirochaetia bacterium
CTTGCACAGCTCGTCAGAGACGAACAGCTTCTCGAGCTCGAACAGGAAACGCTCGACAGCATAAAGGGCCACGCCCCACCGGTCCTCGGCAGTAGCGAGGCCGGCATCTATCGTCGCTCTCTCTACCGCGCCGGGGGCGTGCTGTACTGCATTGGGCGAACAGCTGCCGACAAGGCGCTCTACGCATTCGGCTCGTCGGCTGCATCGACACCCTTCGGGGAGCTCGAGGCGACGGACGTGGAGGGGGTGCTCGCGCGCCGCGTGGAGATGACCGCCGTAGCGGCGCGGCATCTGTGGAAGCTCTTTCCCTTTACGAAGCCGGTGTCGCTTCGCGAGGAACGCACGACCATCGGGATGGGTGACCGGCTCGGCGTGGCAAGCGCCGGGCATATCCGTGCCGCCCGCAAGTACCGCTGCTACCCGGTGCTCGCGCAGCAGAGCCTTCGGGAGCTCGACTATACCGGCCGGAGCTTTGCCGATGTGGTCGCGGATGCAAGCTTTGCAGTTTTCCAGGAAGGCTACGAGGACGGGTTCGGAGCGGACGCGGATCACATGAAGACAATCGAGGCCATCGACACCGCCCTCGGCGAGAACATGCCGATGATCACCCTCGACCTCACCGAGGTGCTTCGGCCGGAGGTGGCCGACTGGACGGAGGGCGACCTCACCGCCGGATTCGAGGCGCTCGATGCCGGGCTGCGCGCACGGCTCGAGGCCGACTACGCGGATGTAGGCTATCACGCCGGCGACGCGACACTGACCCTCGACCGGGTGGAGCTGGCCCGATGCGCCCTGCTCTACGGCAACGCGCTCGACTTTGCCGAGAAGGTGAACGCCCACCTCAAGGAGAAGACAGGAGATGCCTACGACCTCGAGATCAGCATCGACGAGACCACCACGCCGACTCTGCCCGAGCATCACCTGTTCATCGCGCGGGAGCTGCAGGTTCGGGGCGTTACCGTCAACAGTCTCGCCCCACGCTTCATCGGGGATTTCCAGAAAGCCATAGACTATATCGGCGACGTCGACGAGTTCGATCGGCAGTTCACGGTGCACTGCGCCATCGCCAATGAGTTCGGTGGCTACAAAATCTCGGTTCACTCGGGAAGTGACAAGTTCGGGGTGTATCCGTCGATCGGACACCACACCGGCGGCCGCCTCCATCTGAAAACCTCCGGGACGAGCTGGCTCGAGGCGCTGCGAGCGGTCGCCATTCGCCATCCGGAGCTCTATCGTCTTATCCATCGCAAGACCTACGAGTATTATCCAGGTGCGTTGAAGAACTATCACATCACCGCCGACGTGAGCGGCGTGCGGCCCCTCGAGGAGGTCCGCGACGAGGAGCTCCCCTCCTATCTCGAGGACCCGAACTGGCGGCAGTTCCTGCACATCTCCTACGGCGGCCTGCTTGGTGACCCCGAGGTGCGGGAGCCGTTCTTTGGCTTTCTTCACGAGAACGAGGAGCTGTATTACGAGTTGCTCGAGGCCCACTTCGACAAGCACATCGGGCTTCTGGGCATCGAGAAGGTGTAAGGCGGGCGGCACCGGCCGGCATCCCGCTGGCGGTGGCCCCTGGACGTGGCGCCCGGCGGTGGGCGGCTCAGCCGGGCCGGTAGTAGTCGCTGAGGATTGTGTCCATCACGCGGGCGGTGCGGAGCGCAGAACGGCCGGTGCTCGGGCTCCGGCCGCTCCCGCGAAGCTCGTCGGTGACCATCTGAATGAGCGGCTGCTGCACGTGTTCCGGATTGTCGATTGCGATCATCTCGACCCCTGCCGCGGTTTCGAGCTCGATGGGGTCGCTCGTGAATGACGAGAAGCGCACGGCCCCCGCGGCCCCCACGACCTCGGTCACGTCCCGGGAGGTCCCGGTGGTGAAGCACCACAGCCCCGTCCCGAGCACGCCGGATTCGTAGCGGAAGCCGGCCGATACCGCGTCCTCCGCATCGTAGAGGGCGGCCTGATTCGCGGCGAAACCCCGCGCCTCGGCCACGGGCCCGAGCAGGTAGTCCAGAAAATCGAGGGTGTGACTGGCGAGGTCGGCAAAGTAGCCCGCGCCGGCGACGGAGGGGTCCACCCGCCAGCCGTCGGCACCCGGCTCGGACGGCGGGCGCCAGAGCTGGGTGGATACCGTGCGAACCCGGCCGATCGCGCCCCCGGCCACAAGCTCCCCGACACGGCGGAAGCGCGGAAGGCCACGACGATAGTAGGCGACATAGAGACCGACACCGGCGGCCTCACAGGCGTTCACCATCGCCTCGGCCTCCGCGGCATCGAGGGCCATGGGCTTCTCCACGTACACCGGCTTCCCGGCATCGGCAGCCATGCGCGTGTACTCGAGATGTGACGACGGCGGCGTTGCAACGTAGACGGCATCGACCTCGGGGTCGGCGATGAGGGCCGATGCGTCGTCGTACCAGCGCGGCACCCCGTGGCGTTCGGCATAGTCGCGGGCGAGGGCGTCGTTTCGCCGCATCACCGCCACGAGCTCAGACCCCGCCGCCTTCTGAAAACCGGGACCGCTCTTCCTCTCCGTCACATCCCCGCAGCCGATAATGCCCCATCGTACCTGCCCGTCGCCATTACTCACCGAGAGCCTCCGGGTTGACGACTGATTCGGGTCGTCCGCCGCGCACGTAGTCCGAGACGGCCCGGGCGCTTGCCGCCTGCATGTTTGCCTTGCCCGAGTCGCTGTCCGAGCCGACGTGCGGGCTGACGGTGATGTTCAACCCGTCGAGCTCGAGGTCCCCCCGGGTCCAGATCTCGTCGAGTCCGTAGCCCCAGAGTTCCCCGTCCTTGACCGCGCGATATGCAGCCTCTTCGTCCACGAGCTGCCTGCGAGCGCAGTTTACGAGCACGGTGGTCGGGCTCATGAGGTCGAGCTCGGCCCGGCCGATGAGCTGCTTCTTGACTGCGGCATGGAGGGTTATGAACTGGGCCCTCGAGCAGAGCTCCTCGAGCGATACATAGGTGACACCGTGCTCGCGGGCCCACTCCTCGTCGGGATAGGGATCGGTTGCGAGCACGTTCATCCTGAAGCCGGAGAGAAGCTCCACGACGTGCTTGCCGATGCTCCCGGTCCCGACGACGCCGAGGGGCCGCCCGGTGACGTCGAGGCGGCTCGGGCCCTGTTTCGGCCTGCCCTGGCTCGCGGTGCGGTAGTGAGGAATGCGCCGTCCCGCGATGTCGAGAATGGTGGCGACGGCCCACTCCGCGGTGGGTCGCGCGTTTGCGCCGGGAGTGTTCGAGACGACAACGCCGTTCGCAGTGGCGGCGGCTATGTCGATGGAGTCGTAGCCGATGCCATAGCGCGCAATGAGGCCGAGGGTGCCTCCGGCTCCGGCGCCGACTTTGCCGAGGAGCTCGGCGTCGTAGTGCTCGAGGTCGGCAATAACCGCCGTGGCGCCCTCGAGCTCCGCCGGCGTAAGCGGTTCCGCGGGATCACGCTCGCAGCGGTAATCGATCCGGACGCCCGTATCCGCCTCGAGCGAGCTGAGGATGCCGGTGCCCGCCCCCTCTTCGGGGGGATGCGTAATGAGCTCGTCCAGGAAGCTGGTGGCAAAAACTATGACTCGTGTATTCATCGGGAAGCCTCTCTGCCCGATTATAGCGGGACAGCGCTTTTCTTGACACCGGGATAAGGCCGGTCTAAGCTAGCGACGATCCGCGCGGCGGGTCGGTGCATACCATCAACATCGAGGAGCAGTATTCATGGCTGAACTGGAGATCAGATCGAGGTCGGCGTGCAGATGGGACGCTGTCTCTCTCGGAGAGATCATGCTCAGGCTCGACCCCGGCGACGAGCGAGTAAAGGCTGCACGGCAGTTCCGCGTCTGGGAGGGCGGCGGTGAGTACAACGTCATCCGGGCACTGCGGAAGTGCTTCGGACTCGATACCACGGTCGTTACCGCCATCCCGGAGAACGATGTCGGTCTGCTCCTCGAGGACTTCATTCTCCAGGGCGGCGTCGATACGTCTCATATCAAATGGATGCCGTTCGACGGCATTGGTGCCGACTGCCGGGTAGGTCTGAACTTCACCGAGCGCGGCTTCGGTGTGCGCGGCGCCCTGGGCGTCGCTGATCGGGCGAACTCCGCGGCGAGCCGGCTCAAGCGCGGTGACATCGACTGGAAGCGTCTGTTCGGCGAGGAGGGGGTGCGATGGTTCCACACCGGCGGAATCTACGCGGCCCTCTCCGATACCGCGCCCGACGTGCTCATCGATGCCATGAAGGCTGCCCACGAAAACGGGACGGTGATCAGCTATGACCTCAACTACCGGGCATCGCTCTGGAAGAACCGCGGCGGCAGGGAGAAATGTCGGGACGTCAATCGCGAGATCGCGAAGTACGTCG
The DNA here is from genome assembly GCA_041686675.1 of Spirochaetia bacterium. GTDB lineage: Bacteria > Spirochaetota > Spirochaetia > DSM-27196 > PWMO01 > JAAAOH01. The sequence continues at coordinate 4,352 of JAWLDL010000102.1, forward strand.
ACGTCATGCTCGGAAACGAGGAAGATTTCACCGCTTCTCTCGGCTTCGAGGTCGAGGGCATGGGTGATGATGTCACGGGCATCGAGAGCGAGAAGTTCAAGGGGATGATCGAGCAGGTGGTGAAGGAGTTCCCCAACTTCAAGGCCGTCGCCACGACCCTCCGTGACGTGCATACCGCGAGCATCAACGACTGGGGCGCCATCCTCTACTACGACGGCACATTCCACGAGGCCATCCATCGGCCCCGCCTCGAGATTCTCGATCGGGTCGGCGGTGGCGACAGCTTCGCATCGGGGCTGATCTACGGCTTCCTTGCCGGGAAGGGCCCTGAGGCGGCGGTGAACTACGGCGCGGCACACGGCGCGCTTGCGATGACTACCCCGGGGGACACTTCGTTTGCCTCCCTGCGGGAGGTGGAAAAGCTCGTCGGCGGGGGAAGCGCACGGGTGGAGCGCTGAGGGGCGGCTCGAGAGACGGCCCCCGGAGCCGGCCCCGCAGCCGGCCTCCGGAGATTCACGTGGTAGCGGTGGCGACGAGCCGGCGGGGCAGAACGGCGGCAACGATGAGCGCGGCAACGAGCACCGCTACTGCGAGCTCCGCCGAGGTGACCTGCGCAAGCGCACCAACTGCCGCCCCGCCGACGGTGAAGACACCGACGACGGTGTTCGTCACCGCGACGTAAAGCGGCCGTTTCTCGGGCGGGGCGTAGTCAACGAGGTAGGTCTTTCGCCCGAGGCGCGTGCCGCCCTGTGCCACGCCGTTGAGAAAGAGCGCCGGCATATAGAGCAGACTCGACTGGGCCGCGTCCGGCAGCAGGGTCGCGCCGATTACCGCCGCCCCTGTGATCGCGCCGAGGCCGGCGGCCAGGGTCATCACCCGCCGGCTGTCCCGGTCCGAGAGGGCGCCCCAGAACGGGCTCGACACCACGTTCGCCAGGCCGCTTGCGGCGACGAAGAGCGCGAGGCCGCCGATACGCTCACCGGTAGCCGACATGGCGATGACCACGTAGAACGGTTGAAGGAAGGGGACGGCGAGAAGCAGTATGCGCTCGACGACGAATCTGGCCAGATTCCGGTCCTCGCGAAGCGCCGCGCCTGCCTCACGGAGCTCATCGATTGCGTTCCGGCCACCCTCGGTGGCGCCGGGGTGCTCCTCTATCCGCGCGAACGCCGCTGCGGCAAGCAGCCAGAGCACCACCCCGGTGCCGAGCAGCGCGATGTACGGTGTGCGTGTTTCGGTTCCGCCGATTCCTGCGTACAGCACCACGGCGGCCGCGAGCGTGAGGATGCCCCCGATGGTCCCCCGTGCTCCCAGGAGCCGACCCCGCTTGCCCTTGGGAATCGTTTTTGCCATCACGTCCTTGAAGCTCACCGATGCCACGCCGCTCGCCAGGCTGAAGACGGCGACCATTGCCGCGATTGCAATGCCTGCTGCGGTTCCGGACAGAAAGAGAACGGCAAGCAGCATGCCGGCGACGGTGAGGGCCTGAACCATCGCCGAGGCGGTCCAGACGTGCTTTCGCACCGCACGCGATCGTATCCACGCGGAGACTGCAAGCTGGGGCAGGAGGGACAGCCCGTTTTTCAGCGGCACCAGCAGGCCCGAGAAGAACACGGGTGCGCCGATCGCATCAAGTATCCAGGGAAGGGTCACGCCGGGGCTGACGAGTTGCTCGGCGAGCTTGCTCGCGCTTCCATTCGCCACATTGAGGAGGAAGTTTCGCGGTGCCTCGCGGCAGGCCTCCTCCGGGATCGCCTCGCAGACACGACCTTCCTCTTCTTCAAACATGAAATCATAGACCCGGTCCGCCAGCGGAGCGGCATTCACGTTGCCCATGACGTTACCCTACGTCGGACGGCGGGTGCGCGGCAACCGGCAGGCCGTCGATGGCGCGGTGACACGGTACGGCGCCGCGTATTGCAACAGGCCCGGAGATACTGCAAAATTGCCCCGCAACGCGGTCCGCCGAGGAGGGTAACCGGTGCTCGATCGAATGCTGCGGCCGGTGAAGGAGAGCGTCGTCTCACCGCTCGCCGCGGTCCTCTCGCGACATGTTCACCCCAACACAATCACCATTGCTGCCTTTGCCTTGGGCGTGGTGGCGTTCCTCTGCCTGCTGCACCACGAGATGCTGCTCTGCGCGACCTTCTGGCTGCTCGGTCGCCTGCTCGACGGCCTCGACGGGGCGGTGGCACGGCGGTCGGGAAAGCAGAGCGACCTCGGCGGCTACCTCGACATGTTGCTCGACGTCATAGCGTATGCCCTCATCCCGCTCGGTATGGCCCTTGCCTTCCCGTCGCCGGCGGTGTTCGTCGGGGTCGCCGTGCTGCTCGCCGTATTCTACGTGAACATCGCCTCGTGGTTGTATCTCTCGGCGCTGATGGAGAAGCGAAAGCGGGGAGACGAGTACGGCGTGACCACGAGCATATTCATGCCCTCGGGGCTCATCGAGGGGACTGAGACCATCGTGTTCTACACCCTCTTCATCGCGTTTCCCGGGATTTTTGTGGCCCTCGCCTACACGATGGCCGCGATGACCACGATCACGGTCGCGCAGCGGCTGGTGTGGGCGCTTCGCACCCTGCCGGCTCCGGCGGTTCCGCCGGGGAGCCCGGCTGAATGAGCTCGCAAACAGACATGTCAGGCGAAAAGAAACGGGTGCGCCGCGAGGTCCTCGCTCGCCTCGATGAGCTTCCTATGGAGACCATCCTCGAGAAGAGTAAGCGGATCGAGGCGCGCCTGTTCGAAAGCAGCTGGTGGCGACGGGCTCGCGTGGTGTACTGCTATGTCTCCATGCCGCGGGAGGTG
>JAWLDL010000103.1:0-7115 GCA_041686675.1 Spirochaetia bacterium
CCGCCGGTGCCGACCCCGAAACGCACCCGGGACGCTACGCCCTCGTGGAGATCGTCAACCTCTACGACCCGGCCCTTACCATCGAGCCGATCCACCGCATCCTCTTCGGCGCCGACGTGGCACAGGTGCGGGCAGCGCTGCAGAACATCGCCGGTGAGAGCTGGGAAGAGATGGGCGACTCGGCGGCCGCGATCGAGCGGACCCGCGGCGCGGCCGACGCGTTCTGCGTTGTCCACCGCGGCGGTGCGGCCGTGTTCGCGGCGGCCGGCGACGACAATGCACTGCCCCAGGAACGGGTGGAGGCGGAGATCGAGCGCCTGCGGCAGGAGAATGATCGGATCACCGTCGACTACATCCACGGCACCGAAGAGCTCGAGCGTATTGCGGATGAGGAAGGCGGCGTGGGTATCGTCATGCCGGGGCTCGAGCGGGAGTTGCTGTTTCCGCGTGTGGTCACGAGCGGGCCACTGCCGCGGAAGATGTTTTCAATGGGAGAGAGCTTCGAGAAGCGCTACTACCTCGAAGCGCGTCGCATCCGCTGATCAGCGGCGCTCACGCTGCTCGAGCAGGAGCATCGCGAAGAGGGCAAGAAGGCCCGCGCTGGCCGCGACGGCGCGGATGATCGCGGCATAATCGCGGCGGTCGCCCCGCTCGGCCGAACGCTTCACCAGCGCGCCGGGGCTCGTGGCGACCGCCTGCGGATCGTAGCCCTCGAGCCTCACCAGTCCCTCATTCTCCCTGTAGTAGCCGAGCTGCCGAGCTTCAACGCGGATGCGGTCGGCATCGGTTCGCAGAGATCTGGTCTCCGAAGACAGCTCGGTCCGCCGCCCTTCGAGACGTTCTATGTTCGACTCGAGCCGCACCCTGTAGGCGTCGAGATGCTCGTAGCCGAGGACGCCGTAGTCGGCCCAGATGAGGGAGAACAGGAGATAGGTTAAGATGGTGACCGTAAGCGGCACGAGAAGTTTCACTCCTTCATTTTACGACCCGTTCTCCCGCCGACTTTAATATTGACAGGTATATGAGGCTGAAGTAGATTCCTAGCGTCGGTTAACTGTTGTATGGCTCATGCCGATAAATAATGCTGACAGACGCCGGCTCTTCCAGGAGATTTTTTCATGTCCGACGAACAGAAGGCATCCCACCACTCGGCAGCCAATGGCCCCTCATACCCCGATATTCCCGACTCTGAGGATTTCGAGCGCTACGGCGTCTGGGTAAAAGCAGGGCCGGAGGACGTCGAAGAGGAAGACCAAACGGCGGGGGCCGGCGAGGCCCCTGATTTCGAGCTCGACGACCTCTCCGAAGACGAGTTCGCGCCTTCCGATGCAGATACACTTCTCACCGACGAAGAAGAGGATGCCCTCGCCGATCTCGAGGCCGACTTTTCGAACCTCGAGGACACCGGCGAGGACAGCGGAGAAATGCCGCTCGAGCTCGACGGTGAGGTCCTCAGCGTGGAGACGGAGAAACCGGCTGCCGGCGAGATAGACGCAGGCGACACGGCGGAAGAACCCCCGGCACAGGCTGAGAGCGGGGCCGGAGACGTAACCGAACTCGATGATCTCGACGAAGAGGTCTCCGACGACATTCTCGGCGTGGACTTCGATGACGAAGAGATTGACGCGGAGCTCGAAGACCTTGCCCTCGACCTCGGCGAAGAAATGCCCGGCGAAACCGCGTCCGAAGAGCCCGCCGCCGCCGCAGAGAGCGAGCAGGAACCCGAGGACATCGAGGAACTCTCCCTGGAAGATCTCGACTCCCTCGATATGGATCTCGAAGACGAGGAGCTCGCAAGCGTGGGCACCGAGGACACCGAGGAAACCGAGGAAACCGAGGAAACCGAGGAAGATGAGCTGGACCTCGAGTCCATCCCCGGCGATGAGCCCTTCGAGGACTTCGACTTCGAAGAGGAAGAGGATGTCACCGAAGAGCTTCCGGAGCTCAGCGGCGAGGACGAAGCAGAGGAGACCCCCCTCCCCGTTGTGGAAGACGACGAGGAGACGATCGATGCCGAGCTTGCATCCGTCCTCGACGAAGAGGAATCACAGGATGTCGAGAGTTTCGATCAGCCGGAATCCGATCAGCAGGAAGATGAGATTTCCGATCCCGAGGATGTCATGGCCACAGCCGGGTACAGCGGTGAAGGCGAACGAGAGGAATCGTCCGTTCTCGTCAACATAGAGAAAGAACTGCTCGCCATCAAGAACGAGCTCAATGAGCTGAAGCAGGAACTTGCCACCCTGAGAAGCGGTGGCGCCACGGAGCATCGGGAGAGCCGCGAAGAAAGTCCGGAGGATATGGAAGTCTCCCTCGGAACCCCCGCCGGTGAGAAGGGAGGGTTCTTCGAGGAAGAGGAAGACGAGGATGAGACTATCGCCCTCACCGGCGATGAGCTCGACCATATCCTCGACACCGCCGAGTTCACCGAGCAGCGCGGGCAACCCACCGAGTACGACGATCTCGACCTCAGGCTCGATGACAGCCTTTCGCCCGAAGCCGAAGGGGAGACCGGGAGCGGGGCCGAGGCGTCAACGGCCGAGGCGTCAACGGAGGAAGCCGGCGCGCCCATCGAGGAAATTACGCTCGAGGACATGAGCGGCGAATCCGCTCTCGAGGAACTCGAGTCCGAGGAAGCGGAGCGCGAGGAAGAAGAGGGCGACGAGCTCGAAGAGCTCGATCTCGACCTCGGAGGCGAGGAAGAGGTCGCAACTGCCGAGGAACCGCAGACATCCCCCTCGGGAGAGCCGGCCGAAGCATTGTCCGACGAGGAGCTCTCGGTCGAGTTCGACGATCTCACCGGTTCCTCCGGCCAGGGTGACGTCGACGCCCTCGCCGACCTCGACGTGGATTCCGAGCTTGCGGACATAGAAGAGCTTTCCGACGAGCCGACCGGCCTCGAGGAAGAGCCCGACACCAGTGAGATAGACTCCATCGAAATCGAGTTGCCCGACGAGGAGCAGGATGAAGCCGGGGCCGGATTTGCCGGCGGAGACACGGCTGTTGAAGAATTCGAGGCCGAGCTGGGCGAACCGGTGCTTGAGATACCCGAAGAGGACGAGGGCGAAGCTGAAGAACTGTCTGACTTCGATTTCGATCTGGAAGAGGAAGAGACCGAGGCCGAAGCAGCAACCGCGGCCGAGTCGGAGCCGGCGCCGCAGCAACTGGCGGGCACCGGCGCTCCGTCCGGCGGTTCGGAAGCGGCGGAGCTACCCGAGAATCTCAAGCAGGAGATTCGGTCGGTCCTTTCCTATATGGATCAGCTCCTCGAATCCCTTCCTGAGGAGAAGATTCAGGAGTTTGCGCGCTCCGAGCATTTCGAGGTCTACAAGCGACTTTTCGAAGAGCTCGGCCTGGAGAGTGAATAGCAATGGGTCTTTACAACCGCGTCCTTTCGACCGACAGCACATCCTCCGAAGAGCGCAGGAAGGACTCCGCGGCCCACACCGGCCCCGACCACTCCGCCGCCGCTGAAGACGAAAAAAAAAAGCCCTCGACCAGCTTCTGGCCGAGCGAGCCGCAGCTGCGGCACCTGACCTCGGCGAAGCGGTACGAGGCATCCTCGACGCTCTCGCCGAGATGGACAACACCCTCGAGACACCGGTTCGCGTCTTCCGGGTCCTCGCCGACCGTCTGCAGATAACACGGGGAGCACTGCTCCTCCCCGACCCCGAGTCGGGAGAGCTTGCCCCGTGGTCGATGCGGGGCCTCGATAGAACCACCGAACACCGTCTTCGTATCCCCGTTCCCGAGCTCACCGAGCGCATTCTCGACGGGAATACCGCAGCCACCCTACTCGAGGGAAACGGGCTGCGGGCGTGCAAGCCCTACGTCTCCCAACGTGAGTACGACCGTCTCGAGCGCGTCGCGCTGGTCCCTTTTGGTGGCGAGGGTCGGCTTTACGGTCTGCTCGTCATCGCCTCCTCCCCCTTTCTTGCTACTTCATCAACGGTGCTGGACGTCGCGTTTTCGGCCATAGCGCGCCCTGTAAGCGCAATCCTGCTCGAGAATCGCGAAGCCCGGCTGCTGGGCGCCCGTGATCGGACCATCCTCGACGAGAGTGAACTGCAGGCCATGGCCGGCGAAACCCCTGCTCCGGAGCGGGGGCGTGCGGTGCTGCTGCGTTTCGACATAGACACTCTTGTCGAGCGGATCGGCACCGGGGTGGAGGATCTCGACCGGTATCGCATCCGGCAGGACGTTCTGCGCGTCATCGCGGTGATGGTGTCGGAGGTCGTTACGGTGGGAACCAGCGCCGCGGGCAAGGTGATCCTGATCGTGGCGAGCGACGAGGCACTCAACCCCGCGATGGTACTGCAGCAGATATCATTGAAGCTCTCCGAGCTCTTCGACGAAATCGAGACTCCGCCGGATCTTAACGCAACGATTCGTCGGGTCGACCACGAGAGCGAGAGCGTCGACGAGGCCCTTTCCGAGCTCCTGTAGGCATGCTTGAGCTCTTTCGCGCAAAGAGCGGTGATCTCACTGCCTCCGTTTCCGGTGGACTGCTTCACTCCCGCTACGACCCCCGACGGGAGGCGGAGCGGTACCTCGACCGCGCACTGGGGAACCGCAACCGCGGAGAACAGAGACCCGGGCAGGCACAGACGCCGATACCGGCCACGGTGCTGCTTCTCGGCGCCGGTCTCGGCTATCTGGCCTCGGCGATCAGGCAACGACTGCCGCAATGCCACCTCATCGCAGTTTCAGCCCTGAATGCCGTGCAGGACGAGCACAGACCGGCGATAGACGTATACGTGGATCTCTCCGCAGGGAAACCTGCTGAGCGCCTCTCCCGCGCCGTGCGTCCGGCAGACGTGGCGGGACTCGAGCTGCTCGAGTGGGAGCCGGAGCTTCGCGCGGCACCGCAGGCAGCCGAGGCGGCCCGAACCGCAGTACGGGAGCTCGTCGCACGTTACAACGCGGACGTGGCTACCACCGGCTTCTTCGGACGCCGGTACATCCGCAACGCGGTGCGAACCCTGCTCTTCTCGCAGAGCGCGCGAGCGTCAGGTCCGGGCACGAAGCCGGTCTGCATTGCCGCCTCAGGACCCAGCATCGAGCGATCATCTCTGTGGATCGCCGAGAACCGCTCCCGCATCGAAGTGTGGGCACTCTCCTCGGCAACCCCCGCACTACGCGCGCGCGGCATCACGCCCGATCTCGTCGTGCACCAGGATGCGGGGTACTACGCGACGCTTCACCTCGCCGAGGCCGCATCCGCGGAGATGTCGCCGATCCTGATGCCCGCCACCGCAGCACTCCCGCCGCGGGAACTGCGCTCGGCCCCCATTCTCTTCCACCAGGGTACGGAATTGGAGAACGAGCTTTTCTCGGCCCTCGGGATCGAACCGCCGCGCACGAGTGAAACAGGCACCGTGGCAGCGACCGCGACGCTGCTCGCCCTCGCCCGCTCACCGGGCACGGTGTATCTGGCCGGACTCGATCTCTCGCGCGACGATATCCGGGCACATGCCACGCCGCATGCCTTCGAGCCCTACCTCTCGCGGTGCGAAAGCCGGTTCCGGCCCCTGTACTCGCAGCTTGCAGCGGACGCGTTCGAGAGGAGCGAGCCGCCGAAGGACCCGCAGCGGCACCCGCGTACGCAGCACGCGAGGCAGGAGCGAAGCCTCGACATCTACGCCTCGTGGTTTCGAACCCTGCCGGCGCGGCTCACCCGGAGGCTGCGCCGCCTCTCGCCCTCGCCGGTCGACATCGGAATAGAGGCGCTCGCGTCCGGGGAGCAACCGGGGACCAGGGCCGGCGGCGGCGCCGAGGCCGGCGGCGGCGCCGCGAACGAGTCGGCGCGGCAGGCGCGAAGCGCGTGGGAGCCGCTTCCACTCCCGTCACGGAAGGAAAGAATCGCGGCCCTTCGGAGCGTCCTCGCCGGGTGGCGCGGCGAGATTCGGAGGTTCACCGGGGCGCACACAGTGCCTGAGCCCTCGGAGCTCGCCTATCTTATCTCCGCCGCGGACTACGTGTCCGCCGTGGCGGCGGGCCGCCGGGGCGATCATGCCGCCCGCGCACGCAGCCTCGCGCGGCTGTCGGAGGTGAGCGATCAGCTCTTCGCTCGAATCGAGTTCATCCTCGAGAGGGTTACGGAGCAGGAAAGATGAGCATCTTCTCCGCAAACCGTGCAGCTCTCGCCGGCCGCAACGGCGATCTTGCGGCGGCGCTCGACTCCGCATCTCCGGGCGGCGAATTGCTGGTTGAGGACGCGCGAAGCGGCGAGCCGTCCGCCCGCCTTCGGATGAACGGCGCCCCGGGGCCATACCTCCACTCACGCGTCGATCCGCGAACCGAGGCCGACCGGGCGGCGGCCGCGGTCTCGGCCGCTGCCGGGTACGTCGTCGTGTGGGGACCCGGTCTCTTCTATACGGTCGAGGTCCTTCTCGGGCGTCCTGAGCTCGCCTACCTGCTGGTGATAGAGCCACGGCCTGCCTTCCTGCGTGCGGCGCTCGAGTCGCGCGACCTGCGCTTCCCACTGTCGGATCCGCGTCTCGATATCCGCACGGGACCCCGCGCCGGCGCCGACAGCGCCGCGCGAACGGTATCCGAGACCTACCTGCCCGTCATCCACGGGGCGTTTCACCTCGAGGGGGCCCGTCCGCGAGCCGAAGAATCCCGGGAAACCCTCGCGGCCGTGGGAGCGGCGGCCCGCGGACAACTGGCCGATGCAGCGGTGCAGCAGAGCTTCGGCCGCCGGTGGTTCTCGAACGCAGTCCGGAATCTCGCGACACTTCCGCCCGCCACAGTTGATTTCCCGGTTGCCGACACGATGATCGTCGCGGCAGCGGGCCCCTCTCTCGAGGAGCAGATCGCCGATCTCGATTCCCGCATTCCGGTCATTTCCACCGACACGGCCGCTCCCGCACTGCTGCAGCGCGGCGTTCGGCCCGCCTCGGTTGTCTCCCTCGACTGCCAGCAGGTGACGTATCACCACATGCTCAGCGGAGGCGCGGCACTCCGCCGGGTGCCCCTTATGGCCGATCTCAGCACCCCACCAACGGTGCTCCATCACGCCGCGCGTCCGGTGCTCGCAACCACCGCCTATCCACTTGCCCGGCTCCTGCGCAGACGCTTCTCCGAGCTCCCGACCATCGACGGCGCAGGGG